>JAGHCS010000084.1 GCA_021160355.1 Candidatus Cloacimonadota bacterium | reverse complement strand
GCTGAAGGATTATACGCATTTGAAAAATTTATTATTATATTTTAGCGATTTTCCTCTTTGGGTATCGGCAAGTTTTCTGTTTCACAAATTTCTTGTAATCTGGAAAATGACCATTCAGCCCGATAATTAAAGAAGTACCCATATGGTTTTTGGAGAATCTCAATCAAATCCAGGGTATCGCTATCTGTATTTTTGGAGCAGCATGATTTGATTGTTTCCATATCCTTATCAGATAGTTTCAGCGTGATAAAAGTTACGACATTGCCAAGTTTTAATTTGATCTGTCCCAAACCGTCTTCAAGGATTTTTTTTCGAGCCCTGTTCACTTTACGTTCACCTACCTTATGTAAAACATTCGTATATTTTTCAAAAAGAATATATTCATTCAGCATAGCTGCGATCAAATCTTCGGGAAATGCATTCCAAAAAACAACAGGATGCTGTTGACAGAGAAACCTTCCCAACATAAACGAGCCGGCTGAATAACCCTGCAAATTTTCTTTCCTGCAAATGGGAAGGATCATCTTAAAAAGTTTGATCTTTCTATCCAAGGAAAGAAGCTGATAGAGTTTATGCTGATCCTGATGACTTCCCAGCTCACTTTGCAGCAGCTGCTCAATGTAGATATTTGTATTTGAGTCGAACCAAGAGTTCATCATTTTTTTGGCTTTTTCGGGATCTTTTTGTAGATTATTCCTTACCAATTTTATCAATTCATCAATTTTCACAATATGTCCGAATTGCATATTTTCTATGAGTCGATCATATGTTTTGAATGCCGTTGCCATATTCTCGAAAACCGTTCTCTCCTTCGTTTCCATTTCCAGTTTCTCGCCGTTCAAATATCTTTGGAATCGAGCTGGTTTATACTCTGCCTGCCCACAAAAAATAGTCTGCCTTTTGCTGGAGATCGTAATCCAATCCCCCTCTGAGATCGTCATCCCGGTTTCATTAATAAGCTGATTCCCTTTAAGAGTAACACCAAACTTTTCCAGATTAAGGAAAGCAGGAACACCATAACTGCGGCATGCGGTGACCACATGAATTGCCGCTGGAGTCAAGCTTAATATTGCATTGACCTCTGCCATAACCAGAGTATCAGAAGGAACAAAACTCTCTTTGCAGATACATACTTTTTCACCACGTTTTTTTGCTTCGAGGGCAGCTTCTGCAGAAAAATATGCTTTTGCTGATACTGCCGTTCTTGGCAATATTGATACACCTTTGCAGAAAAATTTCAATGTCTTAAATGATCTATCGTCAATTCTATCAGAAAATATTTGCGTAAGATGATAAGGTTTTATCAATTCTAAAACACGTTCTGCATCAATTATTTTTTTTTGATAGAGATCGATTGCAGAAAGGAGTGTCGCTCTACCAGTCAGCTCGGAAGTATTGAGTTGCAAAACTGCAAAGAGGTAGGCGTCATCATAAGATTCAGCAGCAAATTCAACTGTCACAGGAGATTTCAGTTTTTTCTCAAGCTCCCGAAGGAGAGGTTCAAAATGATAGACGGCAGGATATATATTTTTAATGGATTTGCGGTTAAAAAACTCATGATCATTCGTCTCGATGAGCCCAGTCATGATCTCTTCGCCAAAAATGTTGGGTAGACTTTCCACCTGAATACCCAGACCTGTTCTAGCATGACGGCTGTATAACACTCCGGGATAGGACTCATCACCGCGTACCGTCCACACCATTTTTTGCAGTATGACCGAAGGGTATTTTTCGCCTTTTCGAACAAATGTATGAAGCAGATCCTGATTTTTTTCATAATACTTAAACACTCTTCTCAGGAAGAAACAAATTTGATAGAACGCATCATGCAAAAGCCGTTCATCCTGAATAATAATCCGATTGTAATGATATTCGATCTCTTCATCAATATGGTCTACTTCGATATTTTGCTCCGTCTCATATCCTCCAAATAGATTCAGTTCAAGAGTGCGAAGATTACTCAAGTAGATTTTCTTTGCGACAGTTTCTCCCAAAATCTTACAAAGAGTAGGGAAATTTTTTCTGGTCACGCCTACATTCAAGAAAGTAGGCATCAGTCCGGGGATATATGAGGGCATCGCAGAACGCATTGCAATGATCAGAGGTTTGTCTTCTGATCCAAATTCCTGGGAGGACATCTGCTCAATGTTTTTTATTGCGAGATAAATATTTGCTGTTCTTTCTTCAGGTGAAAGAAAATAGTTATTGGAAGTAAGTATGCAAAAATCCGGGACAGGATAACCCTCTTGAATGAGATTCAGTAAGTTAGTTCCCTTATGACTTATCATATCTGCATCATACATATTTGTTGTGCAGGATGGTACAATTGAGTTATTCTCAGTGAAATTTAATTTCTGAAATTCATTTTGTTTTTCTACAATGAAGTCATGAAGTCTGATTGTAAATTTTTTTGCTAATTCAGTATCCTCACGTGCAGAAAGAATGTCTTCAAGAATTTGATGTCTGGCTGGAGCGGGATTCATGCACAAATAAACGCTTTCACAGTGAGTTAGCTGGAGGGTACCTGAATCACCATTTAGAAGATGATAATCTATCTCCACTGGTAAAAATCCTGGGAGATAGCACTTATCTTTTGTCATATCATCGAGTGTGAAATGCTTAACAACGTTGAAATTCAGGTAATTTCCTCTAAATTTGAATGTCTTTAACATTACACTCATCTCAAAGCCATGAACAGTCTGGATACACTTTGGGCTTTTTTCTTCAAATTTATACTCTATTAATGTTCAAAGTGGATAGTGAGAATGATCTTGTCTTTTTCTGTTTTGGAAGATGTTGCATCTGCATTCTGTTTGATAAGATAACCGGCAAGTTTGATTGCAGCACTCTCTTGTGTCATCAACATCTCTTTGGAAGGTTTCCTTGCAGGAAAGGATAAAATTTTTCCCCGATATTCGATGGTAATGTCCAGGTTAAACTCATCAAAGCTAACCTGCATCGAGATTTCCTTTGAAGCTAACTCGAGATCGGGAGTGCTTTCCATAAACTCATTCATCACAGTTATAGCTTTATAAATGACATTTGGACGAGCACCCCATGTACCTCCTGCTTTCTGCATAAATTTGTAAATTTTATCAGATGATTCTTGACCCGCAGTGAGGAGGAGTGTTAATTTCTTTTTTATCCCAATTCTCATAAGAAGGTTTAGTACTACAGCAGTCACTGCGCCTAATGAGAGGGACGAATGGAAAATTGGCTTCAGCCAGGAATGTATATTTACATATGCTATCGGTATCATATCGGCGCTGAGTCCGAAAATAAGAGCGACACCAACGACAAATATTTTTCTTGAATCAAGCATCCTGCTCATAATAATTTGGAAACCCGATATTATCATGAAACTTATTGCATAGATAAGTGTGGCACCCATGACTGGTTTGGGCATAATGATAAAAATGTTTGAAAGTTTTGGAAAGAATCCGAGGAAAATAAGAATACCACCAGCACTGTACGCAATTGTTCTACTGGTCGCTCCTGTTGCAATGGAGAGTCCGACATTTGTCGATGAAGTGGACTGCCCAAAACCTCCAAATATTCCCGGAATGATACCTCCAAGACCATCTGCAAGAATGCCTTTTGAGATGGATTTCATTTCAGGACGCTTCCAATTGGCATCATTTATTTTCTGGCAGGTTGTAATATCTCCCACTGTTTTTAGTGCAGAACAAAGTGCAGCTATTACAAATGGTACAAGTAAGCCCGGATTAAAAGCCCATGAAAGGTGTTTAAGATAGGGGGCATCAATGACCCTGGAATGCAAAATTTTCTGAAAATCAGCTTCTGTAAATAATCCAAATATATAGGCAAGCACATAACCGCAAATCATGCCAATAAGACAGCTATATAAACGCAATTTTCCTTTGCCAAAAACATTCAATCCTACCATAAGGAGTAGGACGGAAATGCCGACTATTACTTCTGAAGATGTAATAATAGTATCTGTCTCACTTAAACCGACGAAGCTCTTAATAGAGATAGGAATGATCGTGATACCAACCATTGCAACTATAGTACCTGTTACTTCAGCTGGGAACAGAACTCGTAGCTTATGCATGAATCTTGAGAAAATAGATTCTGCGACTCCAACAAAAGCAGTCATACCGAATAGAACTGGCAAACCACCGCTCGATATAGCCATAAAGGAAGCCTGCAAGTAAGACGGACCGCACACAGAAGGGCATAAATAGCCGGACCCCACAGGTCCTTTCTTGAGCGCTTGAAGAATCGTCACAATACCACTGGAAATCATTGTGATACTAATGAAGCCGCTTGCAGTACGCGGGTCAATGCTTGTTCCTAAGTGGTTGACGATCATGACAGGAAAGATCATTGCGATAAATATAACAAAAACATGCTGCAGACCGAGAAAGAGTGTCGTTGAAAGCAGCGGTTTATCGTTCACTCCATAAATTAAATTTGTCGGTTTTTGTATCATGTTAATATTTTTCTTCGACTATTTCACCAGATCCGTTTCGCATTTTACGCAGTCTTTACCTAGTTTTTTGCCCATGTAAAGTGCTTGATCTGCTTGGTTAATGGTTTCATCAATAGTCTTATTCTTTTTGTAAATGCTTAAACCCATTGTTAAGGTCACATGAATTTTATTGCCAAAAAAATTGAACTCTTTTGATTTTACTTTTAATCGAATTTTTTCTGCAAGGATAATGCCGCCTTCGATGTCTGTCTGCGGTAAAAGAAGCAAGAATTCTTCTCCACCCCATCGAGAGACCGTGTCCTGTTTTCTTACATTCATGCACATAATATTTGCAAGAGTTTTCAATACTTCATCTCCTGTATCATGCCCGAAACGGTCATTAATGGATTTGAAATCGTCAATATCGCAAATTATGATTCCAAAGGGCTTCTCACTTCTTCCGAAGCGTCTTTTTTCGTATTTGATTTTTTCCATTACATCGCGACGGTTTGAGAGCTGGGTGAGTGGGTCGGTTCTTGCGAGAAGTTCGAATTTTTTATTTGCATATTTTAATTTGTCCTCTGCATGTTTTCTTTCTGCAATTCTGCCCAGTTGGTCTGAGATTGCATGAAGAAGATTTGATTCTTCCTCGGAGAAAGGTCCGATGAAATCTTCATGACATTTCTCAAGGTAACCAACCTCAATCGAACCTATCACTTTGTTATATACTATAATATTATGGCTTATGTGCCATCGAGTTTTTATATAATTTTTTGTTTTATATTCTTTATCTCCCCAAGTAATCAGCACATAAGTGTTCTTTGGATATTTCCATGATTGCACTATGATATTTAGGCTTTCATCAAGGATGGTTTCCATAGAAACTTTTTGATCTTGGACGATATTTGAGATATTATAGAGACAGTTCAATTCTTTCACACGCTGGTTGAGTTCTTCCGTTCTTTGTTTAAGAGCTTCCTCGGCAATTTTTCTGTCTGAGATATTGCGATAGATACCGTAGACCGCAAGCTGCCCGCCTTCAAAGCTAATGGGTGTACCCAGTATTGACACGTCCACGGGAGTGCCGTTTTTGTGCCATCGGACTGTTTCCATAGCGATCGTTTCACCTTGTGCGATCTTATCGGTTACATTTTTTGCCTCGTTTCTGAATTCTCCGCGTGTAAGAAGTTCGTCGATCTTTTTATTTCTTACCTCATCAATAGTATATCCGAAAGTTCTCGTAAATTCATCGTTCATTCTGAGAATACGGCTTTCATTATCAATGAGCACGATCGCTTCCGGTGCGTTTTCAAAAAGCTGTTCAAAATATGCTCGTTCTATTCGTTGTGCATCCTCTGCACGCTTGTGAGATATGGCAATCGCAAGTTGTCCGGAAACGAATTCCAGAATTTCGAGATCATCCTTAGTGTAGAGATTTTCATCTTCATAACTTTGCACAGCTACGACACCTATGACTTGTTTCTCGATCCTCAAAGGAACGCCGAGCCATATCTTAGAGGGTGAACCGATACTCTCAATCAATCCCTTTTTGGTCATTTCTTTAATGAGTTTATCATCAGCCAGCAAGGGCTTTTTGTGTTTGATCACATAACCCGTGAGAGTCTTTCCTGCAGGAAATGAAGTGAACTTATCTTCTTCATCAATAATGTAGGGAAGAGATATGGTGTCAGTTGCCTTATCATATAAGGCGACATAGAAATTTGTTGTATCAATTATTTCACCCAGGTGTTTTTGAATTGACTGAAAGAGTTCCTGGATACTATCTGTGGCATTTACTTCATTTGAGATGTTATAAAGCACATTTTGAACTCGTCGTGCTTTATCAATTATTGTGATGTCCCTGAATGCAAGAACCGAGCCTGAAATCTTGCCGGTAGTTTTAAATGTGGGGGAAATACTTCCTTCCACTATTTTTGTGGAGTTATCTTTGGCGATTAGAATGGAGGAAGTTAATTTTGTTGATTTCTTTACGCGGGAAGGATTATCAATAAGGGCACATTGTTCTTTATTTGTGCTATTGCCGGTAACTTGAAAAACCGAATTTAAGGGTTTCCCTTTTGCATCTTCAAACCATCCGGTTATTGCTTTTCCAATATCGTTAATATAGATAATATTCCCTTTTTTATCAGTCGTAATAATGCCGTCACTAATGCTCTGAAGCGTGGCTTGAAGAAGTTGTTCGTTCTCTCGGACCTTTTGTTCGAGTGCAAACCTTTCAAGCGCTATTTCAATACCTGCCAGAAGCTCTTTCTTCTGAAATGGTTTGATGATATAACCATATGGAGCTGTCTCTTTTACACGTGTAAGGGTTTCGTTGTCAGAATAGGATGTTGCAAAGATTATCGGCACTTCTGTTTCTTTTAGAATCTCTGCTGCTGTCTGAATGCCGTCAATATTACCTCCAAGAACTATGTCCATCAGAATCACATCAGGTTTTTTTTCGGTAGCTGCAATGAGTGCTTTTTCTCCCGTAGTACAAATACCCATGACATTATAATCCAATCTTCTTAGCATAACTTCAATATTCTTTGCTACAATTATTTCATCTTCCACTATGAGGACATTAGTTTTCGCCACGCACACTCTTTTCTAAATATTGTTTTATATGAACAAGTTATACCTTATTTCAGTAACATTACATAGATGATGCCGAAGTATTGGTCTGCTGAAGAGACCGGTTCCAAGATGAATATTGCACCGTCTCCTTCGAGAAGATTGTTTTCAAAAACAGCAGATTCTTCATTCTCTACTGCACTGATAAATTTTTGATACTGTTCGTTTATATCATCGCGCTTTTCGCGATAATTATAATTTGAAAGCGAATGTTCAGGGGGGAAGCCAAAACGGTTTGTTGCTGTTGTGTCTGTCCATTGGATGCTGTAAATGTAGGGGAATGAGGTGTAGAAATTTTCGAAGCACATCATGAGGTGTTCTTCATCATTGTCAGTAACAGCCGTGAGCACGTCATTGCGCTGGACGAAGTTCTTAAGGTTTTTCTGGATATATTTTAAGGATTCTTTTGACCCTTTTGGGGCTTCTGCGCCGGATAACAGCGAAGTGAGTACCACCTTCCATTTCATATCATATAGTCCTACTGTTTCCCAGAAGCACATTTTTTCGACCGGTTCAGTCATAGTGTCGGAAAGGAATGTGTATGAACCGTGCCCTGTGGAGCTCGATATAATTTCTTGCCCGAGTGTTCGCAGATTTTCATAGGGTTTATACATCTCGTCCGTAAAAAGATTTCTTCCGATCTCTTCTTCGTTACGATCATAAAGGATGATGCCGTCTTTCTGCATGACCCAAATGTTCACAGGAACACCTCTTATGATGGGTTTGATGATATCGATGAGCATGGAATCCGGTCGTACCAACATGCTGAGTGATCCGATGAAAGTGTTATCTCCAGAGAAGATCGGGTATTGAATATCAACTGCCTGAAATCCTTCGACTGCAATAAAAGTGTTGCTCATCACGGGTTTGTGGGTTTGGCGCATTTTTTGCACTTGTGCCTGATCCTTGATATCATATCCTTCAAATGAGTTGAATTTCTCCGGTTCGACTACGATCATAATACCGTTTGTGTCTACAATACAGCAATCAACAATAAATGAGTGGCGTGCATGAAGCCCTTTCAAGATATTTCGAACTGAATCGCTGGTGAGTTCATACTGAGAAATTGTCCTGGCTGCATGTTCAAAATCTTTATCTGCATGTGTTAGTTCCGATTGTACTCTTTCAGTTACTTTTCCCAACACGATTGAGCGAGCTTTTTCTGAGGGTGACATGACTTGCGGTGGACGAAGGACTTTTTTTAGAATGAAAACTGATATTATAATTATTAAGAGTACGATAATGAATGGGAGTAATTTTTTCATATATTTTTATTATTTAGAAGGATAGTATCCGCATCCAACGACAAGGATCTCTCCATCAACGAGAGCTTTTTTCACAAATACACGTTTCAGGGAGGGTTCTTCCTGCCCAGGTTTGGGCCACATATACTCGTTCCAGTATTGATCTTTATTCTCGAGAATTTCGAGTTCTTTTTTCACAAAAAGCTGTCCGTCTACATCTTTGAGTTCCAGGATGTTCGTACCTTCAAGTTCGGGGAATGCTGCGTTGAAGAGTTCGTTTCCTTTCATGTCTTTTACGAAAATATAACAATTCATGAACCTGTAAGGGCTTGTGGTAGAGCGGAGGTCTGCAAATGCATCCTTGCCCTTTTCTGCAAGAAGTTCCACTGCCTGGTTTACATTATACACAACGAATGCTTTATCGACAGGCATCTCATATAGACCACTGCCCACAAGATATGCTTTTCCTGAAGGTGCGACTGCTTTTTTTAGAAAAGTACTTTTCCAGATTGGGATTTCACTATTCGGTTTGGGCCACTGGTAATGCACCCATCCTTCACCTGTTTTTCCAGAAATCGCTTCCACGAATAATTTTCCAATAGGTTTGCCATTGATGTCTTTGAGCGCAAGCATGTTTTTCCCTTCACCGGATATATCCGGAGGATACACATAACGCATTCCATCCAGTCCCCAGACAAATATGTACAAATCACCATAATTCCATTCACTGTCCTTTATTCTGAACTGAGGAAATGCTTCTTCCCCTTGTTTTTCAATGAGATCAACAGCTCTGCTCACAAATGAGACAAGGTCTTCTGTTTTTTTGTAATCATATTGAGAAGAGGGAGTGGTGCAGGAAAATATGAAAATAAGCAAGAAGAAAATTGAGAAAGTTAAAATGCATGTTTTCTTTTTCATGCTAACTCCTTAAATGTTATTTTTGCAGAAAGTTCTTTATAGAAAATATGTCAAGAATTTTCGATATACGTCCTGCTTTATGGATATAGATTTTCTCTCGGACAAAGGAATTGGTTTTAGGGATGTTCAATTTTTATTTATGCGGCGTAATATCTTCTATGTCCTGTGCTTTGACACGATCCAATGGAATATGAATGATGCTGTCACCAATATCCGAAAAATCTATCTTATCAAGATATAATGCACGTACTCGTCTATTATGTTGGGTGTGATAGTTCAGTACATGGCCTGAAAGATTCCATGCTGTTGTCCATATTGTTGAGCTTCGCATACCTTCAAGATCACTCGAATTATCTGATCCTTCTGCAGCACCGAGTGGAAGATTGAAATTATCGAGGATTCTGAATACTTCATACACGGTTTCAGCGGAGGTAGGGGTAGGTCTGGCAGTTCCCGTCCAGGCAACAGCGCGCACAAACCTTGATGGAGGTGTATTGTCTCCGGGTAAGCCGATCATGCCGCTTCCTGCTCCCATCGGAGCAAAATCGAGATCATCTATTTTTTTATCAGGAAATGCGACTGAAGATAGATTTATATAATTCCGTAAATTCATCATGTGCCAGTCATAGGTAGGCCCATTTGTAATTACGCCGAGAGGATTATCAAAGATCTTCATATTGCCGTCGCAGAACTCAATAGTTATCGAATTACCATTAGTGTCTGTAACCATCCAGTGGGCGTACACAGGAATACCAATCTCTTCTTGAACAACAGCAACCACTCTCACCTTTTCCATACCCTGGCGCACTTCATCAATCGTTGCAAATAGAGAGAGGATGTAGTTTGTCACATCGAGCGCTGTGATGGTAATGTCTGCTTTGTCTTTTTCATAGGTTGGGTAACTGGCAAATCCTTTGTGGTAGAATAGTCCGGCTGCTAGACCTTTTTCGTTCATGCCGTCAGCGATAAAATCCTGTCCAACCATATCAAGCCCGACAACTCCATATTTTGCTTTCCATTTTTTGCCGTTTTCACCTTCTGGAGTCAATCCTATGAATGAGTATCCGCGAGGAATAATTGTTACACGCGATTGCAGATCAAATTTCCCCCATTCCATCGTACGACCGTACACAACACTATTATCAGTTGCGATCAATCTGATACCGGTGCAGGCAAGGATAGAATTAGTAAAGGTTCCAAATATAAGCAGGAATCCTATCAGTATAGGGATGAATTTTTTCTTATTCAATGTCATTTACGTCTCCTTCTGATTTGAATTTGGTTATGATATATTACAATGCCCAAGATCTTAATGTTCTTCAAATTTAAATGAATTAATGCTGAATTGAGATATTTATTTCTCATTAAGCCCATATTTAATTTTTTGCTTGCGTATATCAAGAATTTTTTAACGCCGCAATAATTTGTTTTATCTTATATATATCTATCGGTTTCTCAAGAAAATCAACTGGATTCAGTTTTAGTGCGCGTTCTTTTATTTTTTCTGTAGCGTAACCGGTCATAAATATGATAGGGATTTTCTTTTCCATAAGAATCTTTTCAGCACTTTCAATTCCATCCAGACCATTTGCAAGACGGATATCCATAAGTATCAAAGAAGGATTTTTTTCAATTGCGATTTTTACAGCATTCTTGCCATTTGATGTCATATCGAGAACATCCACGCCGGCTTTTAATAAATTAATCTTTAGACTTCTTGCCACAAGGTTTTCATCTTCAACGATTAATACCTTGAACGTGTTTTCCATGATCAGATCCTTTCTTTATATAATTCTTTTTTCAGCACAATTTTACAATACAAACCGTTCCGGTTTTCAAAAATAATTTCACCATCCAGTTGATATTCGACCAAACCAATTGTAGTTTCCAATCCCAACCGGGCAATTTTTTTAATGTTAAATTCTCGTGGCAAACCGATTCCGTCATCAGACACTTCGAGAACTATTTCATTTTTCGGAGTCAAATGTAAATTCACTTTAATCTCCCCACTTTTTTGATTAGGGAATGCATGTTTGACAGCATTGGAAGTCAGTTCATAAAAAACAAGCCCCAACGGAACAGCAGTATCTACCAGTACGTTCATATCTTCCATTTTCGTGTGAAAAGATATTTGATTTAACGATTCACTATAACTTTGTCTAACTAGTGAAAGAATGTCGATAAGGCATTCTTTCAGATTGACATGAGACAAGTTCTTTGATTCGTATAGTTTTTGATGGACGATTGCTATGGAGCGTATTTTATTCTCTAAATTCTGGAATACAGCCATGATTTTTTGATCATCCAGATTTAACGCACGCAGGTTCATCATAGAACAAATAACCTGCATATTGTTTTTTGTCCTGTGATAAAGTTCTAACAGCAGAGTTTCTTTTTCTTTCAGATTATTTTGAATTTGGTGCTTTGCTTGTTCAAGTTCATTAATTTTTTGCTGCAATTCTTGCGTCCGCTCATCAACTAAATTTTCTAATAACAAAGCAGACTTTGTCTTTATTCGATAACGATAATAAAAAAAGAATGCAATGAATAAAGTAACTGTTAATAAAAATAAAATTTGCACGGTTTCCGAACGGGATTTTGCTAATTTAAGT
>JAGHCS010000228.1 GCA_021160355.1 Candidatus Cloacimonadota bacterium | reverse complement strand
TAACTTTGACAAAAAATAACACCTTCCTACTTTTTATTAGACGTATTGTGAAAAATTTTATAATATAATTCAGTTGCTATTGTCGATTTTACTGGCTTATGGAAAAAATATTATTAACCATATGCTTTAGCGTATGGCTGTTAAAAACAAAGAATGACACATTAGCCATTTCAATGGCTTTCAGAGGAAAGTAATGCATAAACATTCGATGGAAGTCTGCTGGCTACATCTAATATGGTCAACAAAAGAAAGATATCCATATTTCGAAGATCAGCACAAAGTGCTAAAGGTGCTGGAAATCTTAAAGGATATTTGTTCACAGCATGATGTGTTTTATAAAACCGGTTATGTCAATCCAGATTACGTTCACTTGCTCGTTGATCTGCCAGTTAATTTATCAATACAAAAGTTGCTTCAGTACTTAAAAGGATTATCCTCTCATATGATTAATGAGATAGGACTTTTTAAAACGAGATTTAGTTGGTCAAAAAGATATGCAGCATCTTCTGTTTCCAGTGGGGAAATTAACAGTATAGTTCAGTATATAAATAATCAAAGAGAACATCATAGAAAGGTACCTTTCTTAGAAGAATGGAATAATTTTAAGAAAAAAATCGATATGGTAATAAGTCCTTGAAAGGACTCCTTTCTATCAATTTTATTGACACCACAAACTGAAGTTTATGGTTAGTAAAAAAATTAAAGGCTTTTAGGAGCATAAATGAAAAAATATATTTTTATAGTCGTTAGTGCATTATTCCTGACTTTTAGTCTTGCGTATGCATCAGACCTTCAAGTGGACTTCACCTTTGACCGACCATCGATTGTTGAAAATCAAATAGTTACAGATCTTGCCACTGTGCAGCAGGTTCCAGGCGAACCTCGTATTCCTTTCTACGGAGCAAAGATACTTCTTCCTTTTGGCGAAAAGATATCCGATATCAACATTTCTCATTCAGATTGGAAGCTCGTCACATCTGATACATATATTGATTTTGCCAGAAATCAGCAACCCACAAGTGTTCAGGATATCATTCCTACACTCAAAAACGAGGTGCTCTACAAATCAGATGCTCCTTATCCATCACATGAATACAAGCCGATCAGTACGGAAATGTACACGGGTCATTCCATCGCTTTGATCAACATATATCCAATTAGATATATACCGAGAACGGGCACTATCGAGTATGCGTCGAACTGGTCATTAGAAGTGGAAACTTTCTATGATGCCGAACTGGCAAGAAACCAATCCAGAATGCTACAGAATTCAAATGAGATTCTTTCAAAACTCGATACTATGGTTGATAATTCCAATGAAAAACGTTCATATATTGGTAAGGAAGCTAAATCATTTTACCGAGATAATCTCATAGATCCTTCAGATCCTCATGATTATATTATTATTACTTCAGAGGATTTCCTTCCCACATTTACTATTTTTAAAAACTGGAAAATAAACCGTGGAGTACAGGCAGAGGTGTATACTGTTGAAGACATTCTGGATAATTATGCCGGAGCTAATGAAGCAGAAAAAATAAGAAATTTTCTTATCATTGCATATTCTTTTTGGGCTGGTTCTAGCAATCCTCTCGAGTACGTGCTGCTTGGCGGAGACGACGAGATCATTCCGAGTGTTAGTTTTTATGTAGCAGCCGGTGGCACAATCGGTTACATCCCGTCAGATCTCTATTATGGTGGTCTGGATGGAAACTGGAACGCAGATGGTGACAGTAGATACGGAGAAATGGAAGATAATCCTGATTTCTACCCTGAGCTTGCAGTCGGAAGAATTCCCGGAGATACGGAGCAGGATTTTGTGAACGCTATCAATAAAATCCAGAGTTATACTGATGTCCCAAAACCCGCACTTGAGAAAGCATGTATGGTAGGGGAAAATCTCAACTGGAATCCTGTGACATGGGGCGGAGACTACAAAGATGACATCGCTACCCGAATTCCTGTTGATAATTATCATTTTTATACATTATATCAGCGTGAAGGCACTTATTCTGGCAGTACTGTGAAAGCTGCGATTAATTCAGGAATGGGTATCATAAATCATATGGGACATGCGAATTATGGCATTCTTATGGGTATGAGCCCAAACACTCCAGACACATTTATCAATGATGAATATGGCTTCATTTATACACAGGGTTGTTATCCTGCCGCTTTTGATGAAGGTACAAGTGGATCAGCAGAATGTGTGGGCGAGCGCCTCGTCATAGCTGAACATGGACCAATGGCGTTTGTCGGAAATACTCGTTATGGTTGGTATTCTCCTGGTTCTATTGAGGGTACTTCAGAGCAGTTTGACCGAACATTTTTTGATGCTCTCTTCATAGAAAACATAAGAGAACTTGGTAAAGCAAATGACTACTCGAAAGTAGCACTCGTCTCGACAGTTAACAATCCTTGGATGCGCTGGTGCTACTACGAACTCATCTTATTTGGAGATCCAGGAGCTGCGGTCATTATGACTGACGGAGAATTTCCATATTTGGAAGTCTCAAATATAGAATTTTTTGATCCTACTGGAGATAATGACGGTATTATCAATCCTGGCGAACAGATCGAAATGGTCGTCGAAATTCAAAATATGCCGGACTGGCAGATTGCTGAGAACATAGAAGTTCAGTTCACTTGCGATAGCAGCTTTATTCTCGTTCAAAATAGTATCTCCAATTACGGCTCACTTGCAGCAGGCAACAGCATAGATAATAGCTCCAATCCTTTTGTCTTTACTGTCAGCAACAGTTGCGGATACGAAGACATTCATTTCCAGCTTCATATTACCTCGAACCAAACTGCCACCTATCCTTTTGATAAGATGTATTATGACACATTCCAGGTTACGTTAATCCAAAATAACTGGCCCACATATCTCGGCGCAGAAATAAAATCTTCACCAATTGTTATTGATTTTGATAATGACGGCGAGGATGAGATCGTCACTGTGGACCGCATGGGTAATGTGTATGCCATCACTACTGATGCACAGACAAAACCGGGTTTCCCGATCCGGCTTGATGACGAGGTTTGGGCATCACTTGCTGCAGGCGATGTTGATAATGACGATGAACTTGAGGTGGTTATTGCCGGAAGAAATGGCACGATCTATGCACTCAATCATGACGGATCACGAGTATTCTCCTATAATGCTGGAGGACAGATCATCACCACTCCCACGCTTGCCGATCTTAATAATAATAACTATCTTGAAACGATAGTTTCCTGCATTGATAATAAGCTCTATGTTATTGATCATGATGGAAATGACTTCCCGAACTTCCCATATGAATTTGATGCACCGCTATGCTCGGATGTAGCAGTTGGTGACATCAATGAGGATGGTGTACTGGATATGGTCGTTGGCTTAACGAATGGGAAAGTTTATACTATAGACAGTAACGCAGAAGTACTTGCCGGATTCCCCGTTCAGACAGAGTCCCATATTTGGTCTTCACCGGTAATCTTTGATACGAATTATATAACCTTTGGAAATAGCAGCAACAAGTTGTATATAATTGATTACACAGGCGCAGTAATTCATCAAGAGACTCTTTCTGTAAGTTTATTCTCCTCTCCAATTGCCTTTGCACAATATCCCGGTGGTGCATTCAATATCAGCTATTCTTCAATGAATGGAGAAGTCAGTCTGTTGGATGCAAGCGGAGTGACAATTGATGGGTGGCCAGTAAGCATGAACAACACTTCCAAAACAAGTCCTCTTGCTGCTGATATCAATAATGACGGAAGTGTTGAGATCCTTGCATCAACGCAGGATGGTCATATTTTTGGCTATACCTATGATGGCACACTGCTTCCGGAATTTCCAATTTGTAATCCAACTTCAGTTACTTCACCAATTGCCCTCCACGACCTTGATGGGGATGGTGACTACGAGATATTAGCAGGTTCTACATCAGGTATATCAGTTTGGGATTACAAAGAGCTTCACGGCTCATTCCATCCATGGACGACATATCGAGGTAACATCCAGAGAACCGGCAACTATGCTGACAATCTAACTTACGCAGTTGAGCCGGAATTTCCATCCAATGACTTTGTGCTCCATCAGAATTTCCCAAATCCATTTAAAAATTCTACCCTGATTTCCTACAATCCGGGAACATTTCATTTCGAGCAGGCAAAGGTTGAGGTGTTCAATATCAAAGGACAGATGGTTCGTGAAATTCCATTTACAACCGGCTCTTTTTCCGTGCAATGGGATGGAAAAGATAGCAGCGGCAGAACGCTGGCAAATGGTGTTTATCTCTACAAATTATTGACAAAGAATTACGAGTCCGGCGTAAAAAGACTCCTATTGATAAAATAAATTCATTTTAGGTGCACCCATAGCTCAGTTGGTAGAGCAGCTGACTCTTAATCAGCGGGTCCTGGGTTCGAGTCCCCGTGGGTGTACCATTTTTTAACTTCGAAACAATTCCGACTTTTAGCTAAAAATTTTCTTGCTAAGAAAATTACAATTTATATATACTACATCCTCAAATAATAATTAAGGAACTATACGGATGTAAAAATGATCCCATGTGTTATTTGCGGCGCACCTTCTGACGAAAAAAGCATTACTGATACAGATTCTTTCATCTACGATTGTTTCAGATGCGGAAGGTATTTAATAACTGAAGAAGTACTATTGTCACAGGATCTAAAAAATTTAACAAATCAACAAAAAGTTCTCATTTCAGGATGGATTAGAGAAAACCAAGGTTCTAATATTATTATTGATAATAAGAGATTAAAATCCCTGAATACATTACCCGAACTTTCTTTGTTTGAAAAAGCTGATAAGATGTTATTATATCTTGCGAAGAAGTTTCCGGTTGCTGGCATGAAACTTAATTATAAGTTCGGTGAAGGATTTGGAATTTTAGAAAAAATAAGATTAAAT
>JAGHCS010000024.1 GCA_021160355.1 Candidatus Cloacimonadota bacterium | reverse complement strand
TCAGATATTATATTCATATCCTATTTCTTTATAATCGTATTAGTAATATCCCGTAATAAAGTCATAAACCTCATGATTATAAAAAATTTTGGGGGTATGCAAAATTTTACAATCAACTTCTTGACAAAAAATTTTATAAATATTGAGTTTCTCAAAATATTAAATAAGTATGTCTACAAGCCAGAAATCTAATATATTTAAGATTTCATAAGTTGTTATTTTCTTAGAGAGGTTAAATATGTTAACGTGTTAAAAAAAACCGAATGGAGGTTTACATGAATAAATTAGGAGTACTTTTACTCTTATGCTTTTTTGTATCGAATCTTGTGCTTCATGCGGAATTTATGGATCCTGCTGGTTCTGAAAAAACCGCTATTACTAACATTGACATCAGTCAAGTAGTGCCATTATCCAAAGCTGATCATCGTGATAATCCCCCCGTCCCAAATTATAGTTTTAATACCTACCCTACAGAAATCATGACGTCATATTATGACTACATGCCTGGTTCTTACGAAGGTTATCCAATTCAGCGACAGTTGGCTATTGGTGGAGGTACGTATATCACATGGTTTGGGACAGCAACTACTACTGCTACTCGTCGTCAGTATTATGCATACGCTGATGCATCGGGCAATATAGGTGGAAACTGGGGCACTATTTCTACTTATGATCTCAGACAGGGATATGGCGGCATTGCTATCCATCCTGCAACAGGTGACTGCTTTGCTTCCTGGCATGAAAATCCAACTGCAGCAAATTATGGTGTAACTATGTGTTACGATGATTATGGGCTACTGGGCATTCCGGGTTTCTGGTCGTCAGTTACGTTCTTCCCCTCTCCTCTCCCCGATGAATACATCTGGCCCTACGTTTATGTAGGTCCTTCACCAAATGGTGATGGCTGGATACGCCTCTACAATATCTCAAAGAACTATACTCATGATGCATGGGATCATCCGTGTGAAGATCCGCGCATTATGTATATCGACGTTGAAAATACAGTCACTGCTGACATTACTACGGTGCTCAATGTTGCAAACTGGACGACTGTCAATCCAATGTATTACTGGAGAGCAAAATCATGCCGTCCACAATCTCAAGCTTTTGCAATTGATCATAGCACTCCCGGACATGTAGCAATTGTCGGATATTGTTCATGGCTCGAAGGTGATCTGGGTGATATGCCCGTTGATCCAGGTTTCTATATCTTTGAATCTTTTGATTATGGTACTACATGGGATACTGCAAATCTTCATGGAGATGGACCCCAGGATTTCATCTATGCTGTAGAGAATATTCCTCAATTCACAGATAATAGTGGAAACATTATCGATAGCATAAAAGTAGATTCCTATGGCTGGCATGATACTGCACAATTTGATGCGAACGGTGTCGCTCACCTTTGCTATCTACAGCAATATGGCTATACGGACGATACAGGTGCCGGTTACTATTTCAACCATTTTCTTCCACAGGCAGAAGCAGTGTGGGACGGCGTAGAATGGGATTGGCATAATGTTCCTGCTTTCCCGGGTATAGATCCATGGACGGGAAGAGATGTGCCATGGGAAATCGTAGGTCCAGATACTCTTCTCTATGTGTCAGTATCCTATAACAAATATCCTGAAGACTCTGAGATATTCCATCAGAATTGCCAGAGAAATGCGATCAATAAAGAAAATAACTGGATGGTTCAGTTCTGGACTGATGGAACTTATGTTCAACTTGCAGAGGATGGTGATCCGGATTACCTAGAGTACGCAACACATCCAATATTGTATCTTTCCGCTTCTTCTGATAATGGTCAATCGTGGTCAGAACCCATTGAACTCTCAGATATTTATAATCCCCTCTATGATTTCTCAGACCAAATCACAGTATATCAAAATATGTATAACTACATTGAACCGATCAGTGATAATGTTGGTCGAGTACATCTCATGTACTATGACGATAACTCCTTCGGGTGTTTCGTTCGAGCTGGAGCTGGGCAAGATATAGGTGGACAGATCACTTATTGTAGCATTGATATCGAATTTCCGCCAGTCTCAGTAAATCCAGATCCCATTCAACCTATAGTGTCTCTCTCTAATTATCCCAATCCATTTATCGCTTCCACAACTATTAACTTCACAGCAAAGAATGCCTATCAGCATGCATCGGTTAGTGTATATAACACCAGAGGACAGTTGATTGCAAAACTCGACACACAAACCAGTTCACAGCCAAGTGAAGGTTACGCCACATGGAATGGTAAAGACCTGAATGGTAATGATGTTGCAAATGGAATATATCTCTATAAGGTCGAGATCGATGGTTCTGCAAAAGTTCAAAAGATGATGCTGACCCGATAAAATTCAATATTCTCTCTCAAATATTAAAGCCCGTTCAAATTCGAATGGGCTTTTTTTTGACAATTTTTTATAATTGTTTTTTATTATCAATGTGGAGTTTATATGAAAAAAAGGAACATTAACAGAAGAAAAAAAGTAACGACTCGGAGGGTCACATGTTAAAAAAAATGAGTGTGTTAATTTCGTTTATTCTATTTACCTCATGCTTATTCGCTCAAGAGCTTCAACAAACCACTCGAGGTTTCATTCCAGTTTCAGGATTGGATAGAGGAACGATAATTTTACCCTATACTGAAGCAACTCAATCCAATTGGGTTGACTATGAATTTGTAGTTGAACCAACGACCATCATGACTTCTTACTATGATTACATGCCGGGTGGTTATGCTAATTATCCTATTCAAAAACAAATTGGAAATGGGAATGGTACATGTCTTACTTTCCACGCAACTGACGCTCCATCCTCAATGCGTCGTCAGTACTGGGCTTATTTTGATGAAGACGGAAACCCGCAGGGATGCAGTCCGATTTCAACATATAACGAGTGGCAAGGATATGGTGATCTTGTACTACATCCGGCAACAGGAAAGTGTATTACTACCTGGCACGAAAATGAAGGATGTGCTCTTTGCTATGATGATTTTTCACCTCAATATACACCGGGTGCTTGGTCGTCTGTTACTATTATACCTAATCCGCTTCCCGACGAATACTTGTGGCCAAGATTATATACTGGTCCATCACCACAAGGAGACGACTGGATTAGGATATATCATATCTCACAAAACGGCAATCCAAACACAAATGGATTCGCTTGTAATGATGTTAGAATTATGTACATGGATATTGAAAATACTGCGTCAGCTGATCTGTCACAAATTCTTAACCTTGATAATTGGACAACCATAACGCCGATGTACACTTGGAGAGATAAATCCTGCCGTGTTCAATCATTATGTTTTGCCGCTGATGACGATTATTATAATACTGGAAAAGTTGGAATGATGGGATATTGTGAATGGCTCGAAGGTGATCTCGGAAATATGCCTGTAAATCCGGGTATTTTTTTCTGGGAATCAACCGATTATGGAGCAACATGGGATCCTGCAAATCTTCACTGTCACAGCCAAGGAGCAAGCACAGCATTATACCAGGTCGTGAACAAACCACAGTTCGAATTCAATGGAGTTGTCCCGGATTATCTCGACGTCGATGTTCTTGGCTTTCACAATACGGCACAATATCCATATCACTACGATGACAGTTATTTTTCTATGACTTATTTACAATCTTATACTTACACCGATCCTGAAACGAAAAATGTATATTATTTACAGTATTTTACTCCTCAAGCTGAAGTAATATGGGATAGATGCAAATCAGAATTCGAATTCCAGGAAGTCCCAATGCTTGCTGGTCATGATTCATATTCAGGTAGATCAGTTCCTTGGAAAATTGTGCAGAATGACACTATTTTGTATATTGTTGTGGCTCAACCAACCGATTATGGGGATACTCAAAAATCAGCTATTTCTGCAAATCCCAGAATACAAGTATGGTCTGACGCGACCTACCAGACTATGGCTCAACTTGGATACTCTCAATATGATGAATATCATGAGCATCCAATACTGAATATTGCATTTTCGTATTGGCAAACTTATCGTTGGTTACCCGAATGGTACTACATGATCGAACTTACTAAATTTAATAATTATCATTTTGATTTCTCGAATCAAAGGACAATATTCCCAAATATTAACTATTATATGCAATCATTTGCATACCACAAAGATTTTTGGAGTGACTGGATCAAAATTTATCTGTATTATTATGATGATAATTCCTATGGATCATATATCTTAGGGCAAGGAGAGAATACAGGTGGAGATTTAAAATATTGTGAAATTCAATTTAGAGTTTTGTTTAATGATGTAGATATCGTACATTCGAATATATCTGCTACGTCAAATACTCCCAATCCATTCTCCGAAGGTACCCAAATTAGGTTTTCATCTAGACAACCTATCCGAAACAGCTCTGTTACAATCTACAACGCAAAAGGTCAATATGTAACAACTCTCGAATCTCAAAACGGTACGAATCCTACAGAAGGATATGCCACATGGAATGGTAAAGATCTTCATGGAAACAGTGTCGCAAATGGGATATATTTCTACAAAGTTACCTCCACCGAAGTTTCTCACATCGGAAAAATGTTGTTGGCAAGATAGGAAATAGCAATATCGATACTTATAAAAATAACTGGATCTAATTTCACTCTTTATTTGACAAAAATTTGATTAAATGTAAATGGATTGAATTATAAAATATTATCAGGAGGATATAATGTTAAAAAAGAGTGTTTTATTTATTGCAGTACTTGCACTGATCATTTCGTGTGGAGGTCCCACAAAGCAAGTATCCCGCATTGGAGTTGACACCACAATTGATCTGAGCGGACGCTGGAATGATACTGATGCACGTCAAGTCTCTGAGAATATCGTGGAAGATGTACTGGATGCGAACTGGCTGTATAATTGGATGGGTGATAATGACGAGAAACCCATCGTGATCGTTGGCACAATTGGAAACAAAACAGGCGAGCATATCAATACAGAAACTTTTGCTACAGATATTGAAAGAGAACTCGTTAATTCCGGCAAGGTGCGATTTATCGCAGCCAAAGAACAGCGAGAAGAAATCCGTGATGAACGACTTGACCAGCAAAGTCAGGCGTCAGAAGAGACAGCAAAAAGATTGGCGCAGGAGCTTGGGGCAGACTTTATGCTGCAGGGAATTTTGTCTTCTATCGAAGATGCGGTGGAAGGGAAAAAAGTTGTGTATTACCAGGCAGATATGAATCTCGTAAATCTGGAAACTAGCGAGATCGTATGGATGGGTTCCAAAAAGATCAAAAAATTGGTCGAACAATCTAAACTTAGATGGTAACAACAATGAAAAAAATATTAGTTTCAATCATTATCCTATCACTACTCATCGTAGCCTTTTCCGGATGTTCGAGCATGCGCACATCCAAGGGGCAATACGTTGGAATGATGGATAAACTAAGAGAGCAGGATTATGACGCATGCCTGGAACAGATCGAGGACTCAAAAGATAAGTTTTACAAAGAAAAGGAAAAAGTCCTTTTCTACCTCGATATGGGAATGCTCTATCATTACAATGGTGATTACGTAAAGAGTAACGAATACCTGACTGATGCAGAGTATGCAATCGAAGATCTTTATACAAAAAGTGTGGGTAAAGCAGCAGCTTCCATGTTACTCAACGATAATGCCCTTGATTATTTTGGTGAAGATTACGAGGATATTTATCTGAACATATTCAAGGCTCTGAACTATCTACATATGGATAATTTCGAGGACGCATTTGTCGAGATCAGGAGAGTAAATAACAAGCTTAATATTCTCGAAGATAAATATGAAAAAATCGCAAAACAGTATAACGAATCAGAAGACAAGAAAAAAGAATTCAAAATAGGTGATAATAAGTTTCAAAATTCTGCTCTTGCACGTTATCTCAGTATGCTTCTCTATAAAGCAGAAGGCAAATATGATGACGCGAGAATTGATATGGCAGAAATAGAAGAAGCTTTTGAACTGCAGCCGATTGTATACGATTTTTCACAACCTGAGTTCGACGGCTATCTCGACCGTACTGATAAAGCACAGCTCTATTTTCTTACTTTTGTTGGAAATTCACCTGAGAAAAAGGCAAATACTCTCTGGATACACACAGAGAAGGACAAGCTCATCATCGCCACATCTCAGGAAGTACCGGGAGAAAGCAAGAACCTGGATCCTAAGAAAGAAGCCAATGAAATGATCAGTGCCACGAAAAGTTTCTTCGACGCTGTTATTGATATCGTGCCATCCAAAAAGGAAGAAACAAGTTCATCATCTTCTGGAACTACAAAACAAACAGAGCAACCAAGCTCAAAATCTTCAGGTTCAACAAAAAAAGAAGTAGTACAAGAAGAACCAAAACAAGAACTTACAACACTTGATATCATTGAATGGGAAGGTATGGAAGCCGGTTATCATTTTAAATTCCCACTTCCCTATATGGAAAAATTAGGTACTGATATCAGCCGGATTGAAGTAATGATAGATAATAAACAGATGTACAAATTATACCCGCTGGAAAGTCTTGAGAATGCGGCGTTCGTCACCTATAAGATCAAAGAACCGCTTATTTATCTCAAAACCATCACTAGAACCGTGGTGAAAGGTTTGCTTGCCGAGCAGGGCAAACAGGAAATGGTCAACCAGGTTGGTGATAATCTCTTTGGAAAGCTTGCAATGATCGCCACTGATGTAGCTGTTGATGCTACCGAGAATGCAGATCTACGTATCTCCCACTTCTTTCCCTCAATGGCTTATATCGGTAATGTGTCCATAGAACCGGGCACTCACAGTGTCAGGATCAATTACTTTGATACAAACAATAAGCTTGTCTTTTCTGATTTTATGGAACAGAAAGAGGTCAGTAAAGATGGACTTAATTTAATCGAATCATATTACTTAGATTAGGAACAATCATGAAAAAATTTATCATATTATTAGTTCTAATATTCATGTCCTGCGCACCTTCTATGGTCACTGCGAAAAAGAACAAAGCACCAGATTGGGTCATGAATCCCCAGTCAAAATATAAAGATGCATATTATCTTTCTGCGGTCGGTTCTGGTGACACGAAGAAATCAGCAGAAAAAGATGCTTATTCAAATCTTTCAAAAATATTCCAAGCTGATATCAAATCAGATGAAACACTCACACAAAAATTTGAAGAGACTACTGTGGGAGATAAAACTTCGCTGACTGCAGAAGAAAAAATGAGAAATCTCACTCAAATCCAAAGCGAACAAACACTGAAAAATGTGAAAATTGGTGATTCTTATTTTGACCCAAACAGTGGAGAATATTATGTTATTGCATATCTTAACAGGAGTGAGACCGAAGACATTTATCACAGCGAGATCATGCAAAATACTCAGAAAATCGATCAATACTACTCTCAATATGAGGGAGGTACATCCAAGCTCGACAAGCTTAAATATCTCAGTAATGCAATCGAGCTTGCAGAGCAGAATGAGATATTAAATGCTCAGCTTAGAATTATTTCTCCATCACATGCCGGCATAGAACTTAAGCAGCCGCTTGAGAAACTTGTTGCAGAACGAAACACTTTTGCCAAAACCATCCATGTGATAGTAATAGGTTCAGGTAAGTATAATGATTATCTTGAAGATTATCTCAAAGAAGTTTTTAATAACTTCGGTTTTATGGTATATGCTAGTGCAGCAGATGCGGATTATATTGATTTTCGCATTGAAAGTTCTTTATCAATCTCCAAGATAGATCTCGACAGGGATGAAAAATTTGTTCGCTGGGAGCTCTCGATTACTATCCTTGATAAGGTGAGTAATGCCGAAGCTGTATTGTACACAAAGAGTGATCGTGAAGGTCACCTCAACTTAACTGAAGCTCAGAATCGTGCATTACGTACAGTGAAGACAACCATTCAGAAAGATTTCTTTAAGTTCTTTGCCAATAAATATTTATCATAATTGAATTCTAAAAAAAATTAAGGCGAAATCAATACGATTTCGCCTTTTTTATTTACTATAGCTTTATTAACTAATTGTGAGCAACACCCACTTCGTCAAAGATGATATCAATAAAATCTTTTGAATCATCAGGCATCATATAGTAGAGAGGAAATCCCAGTATGTACACTGGTTTCTCTGCTGTTTGGTGAGTGTATTTTGTCCCCATTGTTGCACCTGCAAATTGCTGATGGATCGCCAATGTGTCTGTTACACAAGAGAAGATCGGTTCAGCATTATCTACATTAAGGAAAGTAACATTACTTATCTTACCTAAGGGATTTGTAGGCATAATCCAGTAACCGGGGAAATATGAACCTGTAGGAAATCTATAAAGATTCCAATTTAGATGCAGAGTATCAATACTCGTAAATCCATTCTGTCCATTTGCGGCAACAAACATTGAGTTCGTTGTGTTCGGAGTACCCCAAAGCCAGCTATTTGTATCAAGTTCTTGAGTTAAAGCCGAAAGAGTATCTGCAAGTCCTCCATACAACTGGAGGAAATCCCTAGTTGAAGGAGTTAGTGGATCGGAAATCTTAGCCGTTCCAGTAAAGAGAGTTGAACCACCAGAAATCATATAATAGCGCATCAAATCGTAATGTTGTACTAAGTGAACTTTTGTTACATCGCTGTAGAATCCCTTTGGATCATTGGCATACCACAATATCATTTTATACTGCTGAATATCTGACGGAGCAAAGTTTGGAGCCATGTCATCATTTCTCAGCTGTTTATTCATATTATAGATAGATGTAAGAGTGGCATCGCGCAGATCAAACCATTCTATAGTTTCAGTACAATGTGCTGTAAGATTTTGATAGAACTGATTCACAGAATCTTCCACTGCAAATATAATTTGGTTTTGAGTATCATCAACTATTAACAAACCTTCTTTTTCATCTTCAAGAATTGGGGCATGCAGATAAAACGTTAATTCTGCAGGTGTCGGATCGACTGCTCCCTGAAAGTCTACAGAACGTACTCTGAAAGTATGCTCACCGATAGAAAGTCCAAACAATTTGCAGGTCTGCTCGTCATAGATCGGCAGACGCATCCATTCTTCTCCAGTATCATTATCAGTGATAATGGTTCCAACCGGTGGTAAGCCATCTGTGCCTCCGTCCAATTGTATGTCCATATACTCAACATCACAGAAATACTGAATATAGTCATCAAGGTTCGTATCATAGAAATATGTATGATTCGCGGCTATTCTTCCACGAGTAACATCATATTCATATTGGCCAAGATATTCCCACTTCATGTAAACCTCTATATTGTTAGACCAAATCGCAGTAAGCGTAGTATCCTTAGCCATATAGAATTGGTTTGCATAATGGTTTTCATTACCAATAACTCGCTTTGGAATATCTTCATTCTCACAGAGATAATTTAACCAAGTATAATCACTGATCACAAAAATGTGAGGTAAAATATTGAGTGAACTATTTTTCAGAAAATCTGGAAGATACGTTGCCCACTGTGCCATAAATGGTGCAGTATCTGGATGGAAATAACCTCGAACAAAGAAAGTCATACTAGCATAATCCGGATCTTCAATACCTGCTTTATCTACTGTTTTCACTTGAATTTCTGTAACTTCGTACGTTCCATCGGCGTACTTCTCATTTACTCTAAGGATTGGTTTCCCGTATGGATTTCCATCAAGATATTGAGCCTTGAGAAGAACTTCATCCTTGAGGGGATAACCTTCTGTGGAATACCATTGTGTGCTATCTAAAACTTCTCCAACACCATTAATATCGACAGTGTCGGTTCCAGTACTATGATAATACATTAAACGATATTTGTAATATGCAGCTTCGGAGCCATAACCGAATGGATCTTCATCATTCAAAACTTTAAAGTTGAAAAGTATCGCAGAACCGACTCTTAATGAATCAATGCTGCCTTGTGAAGTCATAACACTTGTTGAAGGAATATCCGACCAACTGCAGAAATACCGTGTAGCTACATCTGATTCTTCACCGTAATTATCCTTGCATTTTACTTCAAATTTGCCGAAGTTGCGTTTATAATCAGCCGTATCCTTCGCAGTAAAATACACTTGGGTTTTGGGGAATCGTTCTTTAAGCGGTGTCCAGATACCATACTCGCCATTCGGCTGCAAGTGCAGTACCCATCCATCCTCGCTAACATTTACTCCATAGGTTTGATCATATTGCCAATCTTCACTTAAACTGTCCCAAGTTCCTATTCTGTAGGCAAAGGATTTTACAACACCATCAACATCCCAAGCTTTCCAATATATTTCTTGAAAAAAAAGTGAATCGTAAATAGCGGGATTAATGAGATTCCCAATTACGTGAGACATGGCAGAATCAGTAAGGACAGTATCCGGTCGAGCAATTCCGCTATAATCCGAAATTTCTATGTACGGAGCAACATTAGGATTCAATGAACCCTTTCTACCGCAGCTTAGAACTGTTAAGACTGCAACTAACAATAAAATTACCAAAATTAAAAGAGACCTATTCTTTAGCATCTATAAACCTCCCGTCTTTGAACAAAGATTTTGTAGTCATTATTTATAAGTCAATAAAAAATTGCGTTTTTGAAATATTTTTCATATTGGTATTGATCCAGGTCAAATCCAGCTCGCTTCAACAACATTCTTCAGTAGAGAAGCTGTAGTGATCGTACCTATTCCTCCGGGCACTGGTGTGATAGCTTGAACAGTTGATAAAACGTCTTGATAAAATACATCACCAACATAGATATTCGTCTTTGTGTCAGTATCATAGATCTCATTAATACCGACATCAATAACGATTGATCTACTTGAAATATATGTGTGGTCGACGAATCTTGATTTCCCAATTGCGATGATAAGAATATCAGCATTTTTCGAAATTTCCTGAATATTCTTAGATCTGGAATGACATAAAGTCACCGTTGCATTTGCACTATCTTTTTTTTGTACAAGAAGATTGAGCAAAGGAAGCCCCACAATTGCACTTCTCCCAATGATCACAATCCGAGCTCCTTCTGTAGGAATTTTGTAATACTTCAGCAATTCCATTACCGCAGAAGGCGTAGACGGTATAAAACATTTCTGTCCTAAGACCAGTCTGCCGACGTTTACAGGATGGAGTCCATCGATATCTTTGGCGGGATCGATTTGAATGACAACCTTGTTCTTATCAAACTGCTCCGGCAAGGGCATCTGCAACATGATGCCATTGATCTTTGGATCTTTATTCGCTTTCTGTATTCCATTAATGAGTTCTTCTTCAGGAATAAAAGTTTCGAAAGTAATGACATCGGCAAGTACTCCAATTTTCTGAGCTCTTTTTTGAATATTTTGAACATAAAAGTCTGAAGCTGGATCGTTTCCAACCTTGAAAACAGAAAGTCGTGGAATAATACCTTTATCATAGAGGATGGCTACTTTTTCCTTGAGTTCTTGATAAATAGCTTTTGCGACCGGTTTACCGTCTAATATTTTTTCCATATCTCTTTCTTATTCAACTATATAGCTTTTCCGGATTCGTTGAATATCCAAAGCTGCTCCCTTTTCGTCAACTGATATTACCACGCCGTTGAGCATCAAATTTTCTTTTGCCGGATTGAACCTGTTTGGAATTTGAGTCAGGAATCTTTCGATCCCGTCCTCTTTTCGTAGTCCTATCACAGAATCATGGGGTCCTGTCATCCCAGCATCTGTAATATATGCCGTACCCTGTGGAAGAATTCTTTCATCTGCAGTCTGCACATGAGTATGGGATCCGATCAGTGCGGTAATTCTCCCATCAAGGTGCCATGCCATTGCCTGTTTTTCTGCAGTAGCTTCAGCATGAAAATCAACTAAAATGATGGGATGCTCTGGCATAAGTTTTTCCAGATAAGTATCCATTATTCGGAAAGGGCAGTCCACTGTTACAGTAAAAACCCTTCCCATCAAACAGAGCACTACAATTTTCTTTCCGTGAATTTCGATTTCATAGATATCGTTACCCGGCACTTTAGGCGGATAATTAATAGGCTTCAAGATACGTTCTTCTTTTGCGAGATGTGCGATTATTTCTTTCTTATCCCACAAATGATTTCCTGAAGTGAGGACATCAATCCCCGCTTCGAACATATTATTTGCCGTATCAGGAGTCATTCCAAGTCCACCTGCAAGATTTTCTCCGTTTGCAATCACCAGATCAATTGAAAATTCTTCCTTCAAACCAGGAAGTAGTTCTTTGACAGTTCTCCTGCCGGGTTTTCCAAAGATATCACCAATGTATAATATTCTTATCATTATTTTGCGAGCACGGTTTTACGTACCTCTCGAATAACAGTAACTTTTATCTGTCCGGGGTACTGCATTTCATTCTCGATCTTCTTCGCCACATCAGATGCAAGCAATTCTGCCTGTGCGTCATCAATAGTGTTATGTTCGACAATTATACGGATCTCCCTTCCTGCTTGAATTGCGAAACATTTATGAACTCCTTCAAAGGAATAGGCAATTTCTTCCAATTTTTCCAAACGCTTGAGATATGATTCAAGTGTTTCCCTTCTTGCGCCGGGTCGTGCGCCGGATATGGCATCGGCAACCTGAACAAGTATTGCATAAACCGATCCAAATTCTACTTCTTCATGATGTGCCTCAATTGCATTCACTATTATTGGCGGCATTCCATTTCTTCTTGCAATGTCAGCTCCGATGATTGCATGCGAGCCATCGATTTCATGGTCAACGGCTTTACCAATATCATGCAAAAGCCCCATCTTTCTGGCAAGAGCCTGATCCAAGCCCAATTCTGCAGCGAGCATACCGCAAATCCATGCGCTCTCAACGCTGTGTTTGAGCATATTCTGCCCATAACTTGTCCGGTATTTCAATCGTCCAATAATATTCTTCAGATTATCAGGAAGATCATGGATTCTAAGATCAAGGAGTGTTTTTCTCCCAGTCTCTTCTATAATCTTGTTCACTTCCTTCTCTGTTTTTGCGAGTATATCTTCGATTCTTCCGGGATGAATTCTTCCATCTGATATAAGCTTTTCAAGAGCGCGTTTTGCGATTTCTCTTCTCACAGGATCAAAACTGGAAATTATAACAGCTTCCGGTGTGTCATCTACAATGATCTCTACTCCCGAATTGTTTTCAAATGTACGAATATTACGTCCCTCTCTCCCAATGATCCTTCCTTTCATTTCTTCGGATGGTAGATCGACAACAGACACAGTTGACTCTGTCACATAGTCAACAGCAGTCCTTTGAATAGCATTTGCAATTATTTTTACAGAGTCTGTTTCAGCTTCGGAGTTCGCTTTATCAATTATAGATTTTCTGAGTTTGGCTGCATCGATACGTGCTTCATTTTCATACTTTTTCATAAGCATTTCGATTGCTTGTTCTTTATTAAGATTGGCAATCTCCATGAGTTTTATTGTTTCCTTTTCGAGCAAATCTTTTAATTTGGCTTCATCATCATCGAGTTTTGCCTGCTTATTTTGAAGATGCCGCTCACGGTCTGAAATGGACTGCTCTCGCCTGTCGAGTTTACTCAGACGATCATCAATATTGCTAATTCTTTGATTGTAATTACCCTCAATTTTCCGAAGTTCTTTCTTCCTCTCCTCTATCTCCTTTTCTAAATTTGCTTTTCTTTTATACCAATCTTCTTTTGCTTCAATTTCAGCTTCTTTTTTGATAACTTTGGCTTCAAGTCTTGCTTCATCTTTAATCTTTTTTGATTCTGCATGTGCTTGTTTGATCTTTTTGTTTGTAAGTAATCTGAATGACAACCAGCCAACAAACACCCCTACCACTACACCAACTATTGGTAACAGTATATCTATCATCTTTATTCCTTTCCATAATGAGACCTGCCCTTGCCGTGTAACAACTAGTTTGAACTATTAATTCAAATAATGGGAATTCTATATGTACTTTACGAGTCCTACTGTAATGTAGGCATTCACGCCATACACAATTGAACACCCTATAGTTCCTGTTTAGCACAAAACAAGATTGCCATCACGAACAGGGCAGGTCTACTGGAAAGATCGATAATTTATTACATCTATAAAACAAAATCACTCTTCGTCCAAGGAATTCAATAAGCCGGAAATCCTTTGTACAAATTTTTCTAATTTCTCTTGTTCCTTTTCTTTTCTGAACATTTCTTCGACTATATTGAGACCGCACAAGATTGCGAGATCATATCTCTTTTGGGGATTATATTCCTCTGAGAGTTCAACGAGTTTTTTATCTAAAAAATGAGCATACTTTCGTATCTCGTCAGGATCAACATCACCTGCGATTGAATAAGTATCACCCAAAATGTCGACAGAAATATTATTCATATATTTAAAATTTAATCATCGCTTCCAGCAGACGGAGTTTCCGATTCTCCAATTATACTATCAATTTCCTGTAGCATAGAATCTACTCTCGAATCGATTTCACTCGCCTGTTCAGTAAATTTTTGTATTCGCTCTTCTTTTTGAGCTAGTGTATTCTGCAAATCTTGGTTCTGCTCTTTGTAGCGCTCCACAGCGTTCTGGAGTTCGCTTATAGTTTCTTGCGAATTCTCAGTGTTATAGAACAGATCTTTATATTTATTATTGAGATTTTCGTTTTCTTTCAGGACCTGAATGTATTTGTCCTGCAAAATTTTATATTTCGAAATAAGATTTCTAATCTTCTCTTCTATCAAATCAAGCACATGCGTATCCATCACTCCTGCCTCAATTCTATTTGATGTTCACGTGATAATTTACTTACAATATTGTCAAATAATTTATCCACATATTTATCTGTCAGGGTAGAAGTTTTGGATTGAAAAGTAATATTGAAAGCCAGACTTCTGCATCCCTGCTTTACCTGTTTACCTGTATATAGATCGAACAATTGAATGTCTTGTATTATATTTGGATCGACCGATTTTATTGATTGCTCAATTGTTTCCACCTCTATCTGAGAAGGCGCTATCACTGCAATATCGCGTAGTACCGGAGGATATTTTACAATCTCTTCAAAGTGAATTTCTTTTTCATTATATAATGGGATAATATTCGACATATTAATATCGAACATCATCACTGACGCTTCGATATCAAAGGAATGTAAAATTTCATCCTTCATAATACCGCATGATCCAATTTTCTTGTCTTCAAGAAAGATATCTGCTGCTGAATCTTTTTTATAATATGGTTGATGTGATAGCTTGAATGTGATATTTTTCATACAGTGTACTTTAGAAAAAACTGATTCGACTACACCTTTTACGTCATAAAATGAGGTTACTCCCCGTTTCTCTTTCCAGTAGAATGGCTCGAATTCTCCAACAATAACACCTGTGAGATACGTGGGTTCTGCATAAGCATCTTCACCTTCTTTGAGATAAATTCTATTCAATTCAAACAGTTTGAAATTCTCAAACTTATAAGAAAGATTCAGCCCTGCATTTCTCAGAAGATCAGGTATAAGTGTTGATCTCATTATTGAGAATTGTTCCCCCATTGGATTAGCAAGTTCAACGAGATTACGCCTGTAATCATCATTTGGGATTTTCAATGTGTCGAGATCATCGGTACTGGCAAAGCTCATATTGTTCACTTCAAAAAAACCAAGAGAGATCAAGTGATTCTTTGCGAGCCGGACAACCGTTCGTTTCTGCTTGTTATCAATCCTGTTTATCCAAAAGTGAGACTCTACATTATTATATCCATAACATCGGGCGAGTTCTTCTATAATATCTATCTCGCGTTCAATATCAGGACGAAAAGTCGGGATCGTGACTTCGAAGCTGTCCTGCGTTGTCTTTTTTGTGCTGAACTCAAAATTATTAAGATATTTTTCTACTTCATCTGCTGACATATTTGCGTTAAGAATACTGTTTGTACGTGATACGCGAAGGGGCAATATTTTAGGAGTAATCTGATAAGGATAGCAATCCACAATTCCGCTTAATATCTCTCCACCGCCAGTGAGTTGCATAAGTTGTGCAGCCCTGTCAATAACTTCGACCAAACCATTCGGATCCATACCTCTTTCGAACCTGTATGAGGATTCTGTTTGCAATCCATATTCAAGCGCTGATGCACGGATATTTCTTGGATCAAAATATGCACATTCGATCACAACATCTTTTGTAGTATCATTTATTGAACTATCGAGTCCACCCATAATTCCAGCAAGTGCAAGGGGATGTTTTTTATCAGCGATAAGTAAATTGTCGGAATGAAGAGTAAGTTCGTTGTCATCAAGAAGCATCATCTTTTCTTTATCTTTTGCAGTTCGGACAACGATAGTATTATCTTTGATCTTCGCGTAATCAAATGCATGTAAAGGATGCCCATATTCGAGAAGTACATAATTTGTGGTATCTACAATATTATTGATCGGTCGAAGACCTGATGCGATCAATTTTCTCTGCATCCATGCAGGAGATGGTTGAACTGTGATTCCTTTAATCATTCTTGCACAATAACGTGGGCATTTCTCGGCATCTTCAATGATAACCGAAATCTCTGATTCGGTTTTTACATCAGATTCTTCAAAAGTTATTTCAGAAGGCGTATAGTCTGTATCGAGCATGACTGCGACTTCCCGTGCCACACCTATCATGCCAAGGAGGTCAGGTCTGTTCGGTGTTACTTCAACTTCAATAATATGATCATTCATTCCCATTGCATCTGCAAAGGGCGCGCCCGGCTCGAAGTTCTGCCCGATGATCATAATGCCGGAATGGTCATCTGAAATGCCCAATTCACTCTCCGAACATATCATACCAAAAGATTCTACGCCACGAAGCATTACTTTCTTAATTTTGAAATCACCGAGTTTCGCACCGATCTTCGCAACCGGAACAAGAATATCCTTCACCACGTTTGGAGCCCCGCAAATTATGCTCAGCGGTTCTTCCTCACCGACATCAACCCGGCACAGACTCAGCTTGTCTGCATTGGGATGTTGTTCTACAGAAATCACTTTACCAATAACAATATGTTCAAGTTCTTTCCCGGGCTGAATGACCTCTTCCACTTCGAGTCCAAACATGGTGAGTTTCGCACAAAACTCATTAATTTCCATTTGTGTAGGAACTAATTCTTTCAGCCAATTATAACTTATTTTCATGATAGTCTCTAATGTAAAATTTCTTTATTGGAATTGACTTAAAATTCTTAGATCATTAGTTATCAATTTTCTAATATCTGAGATGCCATATCGAAGCATTGCGATACGCTCAATCCCTAAGCCGAATGCATATCCCGTATATTTTTCGGGATCATAACCAACTTCTTCGAGCACTGCAGGATCGACCATTCCTGCGCCGCCCATTTCGAGCCACCCGGAATTTTTGCAAAGTTTACACCCTTCTCCGTTGCAACTTATACAAAGAATATCAATTTCTGCACTAGGTTCTGTGAAAGGAAAGAAGTGTGGACGAAAACGTGAATGGGTATCTGCGCTGAAGATTCTCTTCACAAAGGAATCCAGCGCACCTTTAAGATCGGACATTGTGATGCCTTCATCAACCATAAGTGCTTCAACCTGATGGAACACCGGCAAATGCGAAGGATCCACTTTATCAACACGATAACATCTGCCAGTCGAAATGATCTTAATTGGAGGTTTGAACTTCTCCATCACTCGAATCTGCATTGGGGAAGTTTGTGTGCGCAGAAGCATGCCGCCTTTGAGATAGAAAGTATCTTGTGGATTTCTTGCCGGATGCCAGCTCGGAGTGTTCAATGCGTCGAAATTGTAATACTCGCTTTCAATTTCCGGTCCTTCTGCAACTTCAAATCCCAGATTGATAAATATATCTTCGATCTCTTCCCAAATTTGATACAAAGGATGCTTTGCGCCGATGGGAAGTGGTCTCCCGGGCATTGTCACATCTAATCCTTGAGCTCTTGCACTATCTTCTTTTTCTTGAAGAACAGATTTCTTCTGCTCAATGAGTTGCGCAATTTCATTCTTAACTGTATTAAGAAGAGCACCCATCTGGGGACGTTCCTCTTTGGGTACTGTTCCAATCTTGCTCAGGAGGTCTGAAAGAGAACTTTTTTTACCAAGATATTTAATTCGAAGCTCTTCCAGATCCTTATCTGATCCGCAAGAAGGAATACTATTTCTCGCTTCTTCTAAAATCTCTTGTATTTGTTCTTTCACGATAGCTTATTTTCCTAATTTTTTCTTCACAGCACCAACAATTTTTTCAAAAGCATCAGGATTGTTTATCGCAAGTTCTGATAACATCTTTCGATTGATCTCTATCTTCAATTCCTTTAGACCGTTCATAAACTGGCTGTAGCTCAATCCATGCTCGTGCACTGCGGCATTAATACGGATGATCCACAATCTTCGAAACTCTCTTTTACGGGCTTTTCTGTCGCGATAGGCGTACTGCCAACCCTTCTCAACTGCCTCTCGTGCAGCACGATAGAGCTTTCTGCCACCTCTATAACCTTTTGCCTCTTTGAGGATTTTCTTTCTTCTGTTTCTGGAAGCTACTTTATTTTTTGCTCTAGCCATAACAACTCCTTAAAAATGTAATATTATGATGCCAACATGTTCTTCACACGTTTTTCATCGGCTTTTGCAACATATCCGCCCTTGCGCAGGTTGGATTTTTGATCAGATGATTTCTTTTCCATAAAATGACCGCGATACGCTTTATTTCTTTTGATCTTACCATTCGCTGTCTTTTTAAACCGTTTTGCCGCTGCTCTTCTTGTTTTTAGTTTTGGCATTATTAAAACTCCTTACTATGACTTGTACTGCTTTGGTTCGCTAACTTTGGATCTTCTTGGGTGAAACGAAACCGATCAGGAAGCGACCTTCCATTCTTGGTTCCTGTTCAAAATCACCAAACTCATCAAGTTCATCTTGAATTCTCTTGATCAGTTCCCAACCCATTTCTTTATGAGCCATTTCTCTTCCTCGGAACTGAATGGTGACGTTGGCCTTATTTCCCTTTTCCAGGGATGCTTTTATGTGCTTGACCTTAAAGTTATAATCATGCTCATCAGTTC
>JAGHCS010000235.1 GCA_021160355.1 Candidatus Cloacimonadota bacterium | reverse complement strand
TCTGCTTGCACATCTGCACCTTGCTCGAGGAGATATTTTACAAGCTCTAAATTATTAAGACTTGATGCAAAGAGAAGTGCAGTGTTCCCATTGCCATCAGCAGTATTAACGTCAAAATTCTGATCAATCAGGTATTCAACTACTTCAAATTGCCCATTTGCAGCAGCGTTATGCAGAAGATTGCTGCCTTCGTGATCGATTGTATTGATATCCGCACCCTGCGAAAGCAAGTATTTCATTATTTCAAGGTTTCCTGCAATCGCACCAACTGTAAGAGGATCGCAGTATTGTTCATTCCGCTCGTTGAGAATATTTGGATCTTTAATTACAAGAGTTTTCACTTCCTCTATATTGTTATTTTCAATTGCTTCAAAGACCGTTGCACTTATTGCCTGTGATGAAAGAATAAGTAACGCCGAGAGCACTAAAATAAATATTTTCATTTTGACTCCTTAATGCTTTTTATTAAGTAACCAAGCTCCCCTTGCATGCTGGAGTTGAGTTATTATTAAACGATTCTGCCGTCGAGCAGATTTATGATCCTATTTCCGTAATTGGCTTTTTCTTCCGAATGGGTCACTTGAATTATTGTAGTGCCTTCTTTATTGAGTTTTGAGAAGAGCTCCATAATCTCGGTACCCTGCTCGGAATTTAGATTTCCTGTCGGTTCATCTGCAAGGATGAGTGAGGGTTTCCCGGCAATTGCTCGTGCGATACCCACAAGCTGCTGCTGTCCGCCCGAGAGTTGATAAGGGAAAAGGTCCTTTTTGCCAACAATCCTGAATTTATCAAGCAGGTCGCATACTCGTGATTTACGCTCTTTTGCACTTTTTTTCTGATAGAGCATTGGCAATTCGATGTTCTCATATACAGTCAGATCATCAATTAGATGGTACTGCTGGAATACGAAACCGATTTCAACGCGGTGAAGGTTTGTGCGCTGTTTCTCATTAAATTTGTGAACAGGTTGTTCTTTGTAGAAATATTCGCCGTCATTGAGGGTGTCCAGCATTCCAAGAATATAGAGCATGGTAGATTTTCCTGCTCCGGAAGGACCCATAACAGTGACGAATTCTCCTTTTTCGACATCTATATTGATGTCATTCAACACATACGTTTTTACGAAGTTATTTGAATAGAATTTGAAAGCACCCCGCAGTTGTAGCATAGTACTCCTTAATTTAATTATTTTTTACCACGAAAGTCACGAAAGAGACGAAAGGGAATTTCAGAGAAAATACTTTTACGAAGGTTGTATCATTATTTTCGTGTATTTCGTGGTTAAGCATTTTTCTTTAAATGATTATTACTGAGGCATTATTCAGAATGTTTCTTTTGATGTACTGATAAAACATTCCAATTTGCTCAATTTGTGTGTCAGCAAGATTTATCACTGCTTCATTGCCATTACAAACTGCAGTGATAAGCACTTCATCAGCATGGATGATCCTTTTAAGGAAATCATCATTTACGTAGAATGAGTTTGTGTGCATAACCGAATCATTGATTATCAATTTCTCATCTACTTTAATGATCTTCTCTTTTGATGAAGGTACACTGTAATTATCGAGTTCTAATTGTACTGATTTCAGTTCCGTCCATGATGAGTAAACCTGAGAACAGTCAATTGTCATTAACCACTGATAATTTTCACCTATTTTTTTGAATTCGAGGAACATATCTGCGTCACAGATTGAATTTTCATAGAAGATATTGATCTTCACCGGTGAACATTGATAGTAAATTACATTTTTCCCCTGAAGTGCATCACTTTTATCAATAATCTTGAGATTAGTTGACGCACAGGCTGCAAGGAATAAAACTCCAAGTAGTATTGCTATTGTTTTTTTCATGAGACCTCCAAGCTATACTTAGCATATAGCTTCTTGTGTACCATCCGGGTACATTATTTTCTTTTTTCTGAACATGATGGGGATCTTTTCTTTATCGGGTGCGCCGATCTGGATAAGTTCCCAATCTTTATCATAATCGTGAATTACTTTTCGTAGTACATCTACTACTTCTTCTGAGCTTGCATTTGGGTCATCCCATTCCACAAGCTCGACACGGTAGCACATCGTTTTTTTCTTGCCGTTAATACGGACTTCAATTTCAAGGTTTTGCTGTGCTTCCAGTGTGGGTATACTTAATACTATTTCGCGCATACGAACCTCCCGTTATTCATTATGCTCATTATCTGTAAATGTGATTGATATTCATCTGTAAATGAGATGTTATCTACAATGAGTTGACTAAAATTACTCTTCCGGGACCAGCCCCCAAGGCGTTCTTTGCCATGTATCATAAAAGGAGCGACAAAGCTGACATCGAAAGATGAATTCCGCGAATTGTGTTCAACAAGTCCGGTTATGGTAAAATTTGATTTGTTGTGTAAATTCACCACTTTCCTAATTGGATTTACATCATCGAAATAGTGCTCTGATGTCTCTCTTGTGATTACGAGAGAGTGTAAACTGTTGAGCTCTATTGCTTTGCCGCTCTTGATAAATGGAAAAGAGAACATTTTTATGAGAGCTGGTTTAGTATGGAAGAGACGGTTAATGGAAAAATTTGTAATTTCGTATATATTATGTGTTCCATCAAATGTATGAAATCTCGAGCTGATATTCATCTCATGAGATAAGTCTTCTAAAATGGGTGCAGGATCATAGGGAACCTTTGGATTACCATATTGTTCACCTTGGTTGACAATGCCACACTGAACGATACGGTAGAGATTGTTCTTATTTTCACACATTTGTGCAGAGTATACTTCACCCTGCACCCATAATAGAAGGAGGATGCATACTGCCATTTGTATGGCAAATCCAAATTTATTGATGGAGGAAAATCGGTTATGTCGCACGATATTTTTTTTCATTTTATTCGTATCTCATCGCCTCAGATGGATTTCTAAGTGCTGCTCGAAGGGTTTGAAAACTTATCGTTATGATTGCGATAAGCATACTGAGTACGCCGGCAAGAATAAAGTATGTACTCTGCAGTGATATTTTATATACAAAAGTATTCAGCCATCTTGACATAGCAAAATAAGCAATAGGCCAGGCAATAATATTTGCGATAAGGACCCATTTAATTGACTCTTCAGTAAGAAGCACGACTATATTATTTACAGAAGCGCCCATTACTTTACGTATGCCGATCTCTCTGGTTCTGCGCTGCGTCATATAGGAAATCAATCCGAAAAGACCAAGGCAGGAGATCATGATAGCCATTATGGTAAAATATTTAAAAATGGTGAGCATTCTTTTTTCAGCACGATACAGAGAGCCGTATGTTTCATCAAGGAATGTATATTCAAAAGGGATACTGGGATTGAGGTCGTTCCAGATATTCTTGATCTGTGCAAGAGTTCCTTCAATATCTTCTGTATTAAGACGAACAAAGCAAATGTATGGTTGCGTGGAGAGACTAATGAAGAGAGGTTCGATCTCAGTCTGTAGTTTCTTGAAATGGAAATCTTTAACAACTCCAATGATATTGTATGCTTTATTATTATCGTAGTGATCGGTGACCTGTTCAGAAAGTGGATCATCAAATCCCATCAATGCAGCTGCTGTTTCATTAATTATAATTGCGGAAGAATCAGTCGGCATGTCAGGAGAGAATGTTCGTCCTTCAGCCAGTTTAATATCAAGGGTTTCGAAAAATTCATAATCAACACGAAGATAATGTATGAGCACTCTTTCATCATCTTGTTTTGTACGCCAATCGTAGCCATATCCTGAATTAACAATATTGTATGGATATGCTGAACCTCGGCTTACATTAAGCACCTGAGGAAGCTTGAGAAGCTCATTTTTCAGTGTTGTAGAACTTTCCATTGTCTGATCCCTGAAAGAGAAATTCAGTATCTGTTCTTTTGTGTAACCGAGCTCTTTATTATGCACAAACTGGACCTGCTTGAATACAACCGGGGTTCCAATGATCATGATAATAGTAATAGCGAACTGGATGATGACGAGTAATCTTCTGAACAGTACACCTTTTTTCCCTACTTTGAGAGTACCCTTCAGGACATTGATCGGCTTGAAACTGGAAAGAATAAATGCGGGATAGCTTCCGGCAAAAACTCCTGTGAAGAGAGTTATCGCTAAAAGCAATACATATATCCAGGGTCCTTGTCCGGAGAAGAATGTGAGTTCTTTGCCTGAAATTGCATTAAAAATTGGAAGCAATAATTCAACCATTACAATAGTAAAGAACAAAGAAATGAAAGAAAGGATTACTGCTTCTCCGAGAAATTGCCTGATAAGTGTGCTCTTTTGTGATCCAACCACTTTTTTGATTCCAACTTCCCGGGCTCTGGTTTCTGCGCGTGCAGTAGAAAGGTTCATGAAGTTGATACAGGCGATCAGTAGGATAAAAGCAGCGATAATAGAAAAAATTCTCACATAAATAATATCTCCGTGACCTCCCAGATCAGCCACGTAATGTGAGTGTAAATGAATATCCTTGAGTGGCTGTAAGTTCAGTTTGACGGGATAACCAACATCATGTGCTGCCAAATATCCTTCTATCTTTTCATCAAATTCTATCCAATCCACATTTTCTTCCAATTGGATGTAAGTATAATAG
>JAGHCS010000221.1 GCA_021160355.1 Candidatus Cloacimonadota bacterium | reverse complement strand
ACCTTCCTTAATTCTTCCTAAGCAAGGAAGGACTTTAATTATTTTTACCTTAAGCTTTTCTTTTTTTTTATCTTACGGTTGTGTCAGGTAATTGCCCCTGACACCTCATTATAATTATTTTACTCTACCGAGTTGACGGGGACCCCTCCCCGACGGATTTAAATTTTCTCGTCTCCTTAATAGAAGAAGACGTAGGGGATGAGGTTTTACACCACATATATAGGATTAGAAAAAAGCCAGCCCTTGAGACCAATAAATACCTCAATACGATAAAAACCCTTCTCTTTGATCGGATAGGATATCTTGTTTCGATATTCGGTGTGTATAGTGTTTCCATTATGAACGATCTTCACATGACAATCCTGCTGGAGATAGATAAATAAGCATAGATCTTTTTCCTTAAGAGATATTTCTTCGCCGGGTAAAGCAAATTTTTCTGATGCTTTTGATTCGATACCGCAATAGAACATATACGGGTCTGCATGAGTGTAATTTACAATATAAGAATTTCCTTTTTTTAGGTGTGAAAGGATCTCATGAATAGCATTTTCTGTTGAAAGCGGCTGTCGTGTTTGAATATTTGTCCTGATCGTCCCGAATAATTTTCTGTGCGAAAGAAAGCTGATTGTAAATATACCTGCAGAATATCTGTTCTCATGAGAGTCCACACTCCCTATTCCAGCGATCTTCATACCCTTATTATTTAACTCATCCCATTTTTTTAGAACCTGTTTCTTGGGCTTTATGATCGAACTGTTCGGGAACATTATTTTTGGTATCACATTTAATGGAATACGCAATTTGTCCGTCCACTCAGAGATATAGTTCCATATCTCAATACCGTCAAATTCCTCAACATTCCATGATGTCCAATTATAAGTACGCAGTGTTCTTTTTGATCTTCTTTTCTCATAAGGATGTGCAATGAAACCTGTACCACCGTTCTTTCTGGTTTCCCGAACGTACTCATCAGCAGGCATCGAAAGAGGAAAAACCCTATCAATGTCAAAGATCAGATAATGGTTATTTTTCTCCGCATCATTCATCTCATAGCCGATAAGGACCTGTACATTCGATTGTGCAAGAGCAGGGAGATCCTTTTTTACATCCAAAGAACGATGATCTGTAATGCACACAAAATCAACATCGAGTTTTTCTGAGATTTCAACTATCTCCTGGATACTCCCGTGTCCGTCAAAAGAATGCTCAGTATGAACATGAATGACGCCCGTGTATTCAAATATCTCTTTGCCGAAAACTGATTTTTTTATCATATAAATTCCTAAATGAAACCCACTTGCGAAGCGAAGCTTGTCAATAATTTTCTAGTTTGATATTACTATTTTTATAAAAAAAATTAAATTCCCTATAAAATTGACATTTATTTTTCAAAACTAATTTTCAAGTAATAATTTCAGGAGGTTGCCATGAAAAAATTAGTGATTCTGGTAACACTTTCAATTTTTATGTTTTTCGCAGCATGCGAACAAATTACTCAAAATGAAACGAATGATGAACCGATAAATATAAACGATATTCAAGTTCCTGAAGATTTTACCTATCAAACATCAAGCGCTGTTACTGTTAATCTTATTGTAACAGATGCATCGAGCAACCCTGTACAGGGAGTTGTATTCAAGATTTATGATAACGATCCCGATCAGAATGGACGCCTTATCTCAAAAGGTGGCACATTAGAAGACGGATCCTACAAAACTGCCCTGATCGTTCCCGCAGATTGTAACGAGCTTACAGTCGTAAGTCCAGTCGACAAGCGCGTGCTTCCAATTGAAAATGGTGAACTTACCTTTGAATATAATGATTATACAAAACTCGAATCCCCATTCAACGATCCAAAAGGATACAATCCTCAAACAAAATTAACAAATTATTGTATATCCTTTGACGGAGTAAATGACTATGTCAACCTTGGGGATATTTCCGAACTCAATAATGTTTCAGCATTCACTATTGAAGGATGGGCGAGCCAATCTAGTAATACCGATCCCGAATTACTCATGTATAAGTGGATAGATGTAGATCATGATATCGAGCTTTCTACCAGTACTGGAGGAATCAATATTGAGCTTGGTAACGGATCTAACTCATATGCAAGATGGTCAAACTATTCTGCTACTATTCCATCTGGAACCTGGTTTCACTGGGCAGTTGTCTTCGAAGGAAGTGGCGGCACGAATGCTGATAGACTCAAGCTTTATATAAATGGTAATGCAACACCTGTTACATTATCTTTTACAGGTACAATACCTTCAACATCTCCTAACCTATCAGGATATGATACGTTCCTCTCTGCTTCTTCATCATCGTTTGGTGGTTATATGGATGAAGTTCGTATCTGGTCAACCGCAAGGACTGGAGCGCAGATTGGAACTTATTATAATAAGCTAATCGACCCTTCATCTGCAAATCTTGCTGCTTACTGGAGAATGGATGAAGGAACGGGCGCTACTTTATATGATGAAACTTCCAATGATTACGATGCGACAATTCATGGCTGCTCTTGGGCACTTTTTGTAAATGGCTGGGACAGCGATGAAGATGGTGTCACAGATCTTAATGATGATTATCCTATGGATGATGAAAGAGCATACGACAACTTTTATCCTGCAGAGAATACATTCTACACTCTTGCATTCGAGGACATGTGGCCCAGAAAAGGTGATTATGATTTCAATGATATTGTGGTTGATTGGAACTATATCCAAATCACGAATGCCAGTAACGAGCTTGTTGATATCCATGGATCGTTTAAGCTTCGCGCAATAGGTGCAGGATTTCATAATGGTTTTGGGATTCAGTTCCCGTTTACTGCACCTAATTACTATGCATTTAATAATCATGGGTATACACATCAATATGTTGATAACGGAACGACCAATGCGGTTGTGATCCTCTTTCAGGATGCTTTCAACATTATGAACGAACCTCCGGATAATTCAACCTGGATCAACACCGTAGAGGGTGAACCTTATGTAACTCCAGCAGAATTTGAGTTTACCTATACTTTGAGCATCCCGCTGGATTTCTCGGCATGGCCATCCACTGATCTACCTCCATACAATCCTTTTATCTATCCCGATGATGATAGATTAAAAGAGATCCATCTTGCTGACTATGCTCCGACCTCAAAAATGACTGGTACTCCGTACTGGGGAACTGATGATGATGATTCCAATCCTGCAACTGATCGTTATTTCAAAACATCAAACAATCTTCCCTGGGCGGTTAATATAGCTGACGTGTGGGATTATCCAATCGAATTAAGTCAGATTACCTGGGCATACCTCTTCTTCGCAGACTGGGCAGAAAGTGGGGGAACCGTACATACTGATTGGTATGATTCTTCAATCCCGGAAAATGTAAATGCTAATAATATTTACTCTCCATAACACAATAATTATAAACATATCAAGCCAGGCATTTGTCTGGCTTTTTTTTGAAATTAGATTGACATTTTTTTTCATGGGACTTTTAAATAATTATGCTGGAAAAAAAGAAATTATTACATAGAAAATTAAACCTGCTCGATGTGTTCAGCATTGCTGCGGGTGCGATGATAAGTTCAGGATTGTTTGTATTACCCGGGCTTGCTTTTGCAAAAGCAGGACCGGCAGTGGTCGTCGCATATATTCTTGCTGGTATTATTGTCATTCCAAGTATGCTTGCACAGATAGAACTCGGAACAGCTATGCCCAAAGCAGGCGGGAGCTATTTCTATATTGAGAGAAGTATGGGACCTGCAGCAGGAACGTTAGGCGGTTTTGCCAGCTGGTTCAGTCTTGCTTTGAAAAGTGCATTTGCTTTGATAGGTATCGGTGCATTCGCACATTTGCTTTTCCCGGGTTTTACAGGAACACATATCAAATTGATCGCTATTGCATTCTGTATTTTGTTTGCATTGCTGAATATAAAAAGCGTAAAGAACACGAGCAGATTCCAGGTGACTCTTGTTCTATCATTACTGGCTATGCTTTTTCTGTATTGTATCTTCGGGGTCACGAAAGTGAACTTACATAATTTTATTCCTTTTTCTCCGAAAGGAATAGGTGCAGTTATTCCCGTTGTCGGACTTGTGTTTGTTTCATTTGGAGGTTTAACCAAGGTCGCAAGCATAGCTGAGGAGATAAAAAAACCAAAGAAAAATCTCCCGCTTGGGATGCTGCTTGCCTTTATAGTTGTCATGTTTTTTTATGTAGCAGTTATATTTGTTACAGTTGGAGTGGTCAATGCGAACAAACTGGCAAATTCTCTTACACCAATTTCCCAGGGGGGGGAGATCGTTCTCGGACAGGTCGGGATGCTCATCCTGTCAATAGCTGCATTATTTGCTTTTTTTTCTACAGCTAACGCCGGCATACTCTCTGCATCGAGATTTCCAATGGCAATGAGCAGAGATAATCTTTTGCCCGGAATATTCAAGAAGATGACCAAAAAAAGTGGAACACCCCTGATTTCAATTATTGTAACTGCGGCATTTATGATCTTCATGATCGCTTTTCTCAATTTCGAAAATCTGGTAAAAGCAGCGTCTACAATGAAGATCATATTGTTCCTCTATACCAATATCGCATTGATAGTAATGAGAGAAAGCCGTATCGATACCTATCAGCCCTCCTTCAGAGTACCTCTCTATCCGTGGCTGCCGATAATTGCCATCATTATATATGCCTTTCTTATTTTTGAAATGGGAACCTTACCCCTTCTTATCACTGGATTTTTCGTCATACTTTGTCTCGCATGGTACATCTTTTATGTGCGTAGGAGAGTAGTGCGAAAATCTGCACTCATACATATTGTTGAACGGGTAATGAATAAAAAGATCTCAAGCACAACCTTAACAGAGGAATTAAAAGAGATTCTTATAAGAAGGGATAACATCGTCGAAGATAGGTTTGATAAACTTGTGAAATCTGCAGTAGTACTTGATATAGAACGACCCATTGAAGCAAAAGAGTTCTTCAAATTTGTTTCGGAACAGCTTACTTCACGCTTAAAAATACCATCTCAAGAGTTGCATGACCTGTTTGTGGATAGGGAGCAACAGTCTTCCACAATACTCGAACCAGGACTTGCGATTCCGCATATTATTGTCCCGGGGTTGAAAAAGTTTGATATACTTATCGTGCGCTGTAAGGATGGTATAAAATTTGACGAAAATGAACCGCCGGTGCATACCGTTTTCGTGCTGATCGGTTCGATGGATGAGCGTAATTTTCATTTACGGGCACTCATGTCTATCGCACAGATCGTGAAAGAGCAGAACTTTTATAAGAGATGGTTCGCTGCGAAAAACATAGAAGAATTAAGAAATATAATTTATCTTTCATCAAGAAAGCGAGAAACTCATGAGAACAAATAAAGTATTATATCGAGATACGAAGAATGGCAAGATCGCTGGTGTATGCAGCGGATTAGCGGAATACATGGATGTTGATGTGTCGCTGATCCGTATTGTGTGGCTCTTTTTTGTAATCTTTGGTGGAGCTGGATTGTTACTGTATCTTATTGCTGCACTCGTCATACCTGCAAAATCCGGAGATGATGTTGATATTATTGTTGAAGATGAAGAACAAAAGCGTCTCACCCGAGATTCGGAAAATGCAGTCATTTTTGGCGTGTGCTCCGGTATTGCAAAGCACTTTGGCATGGATGTAAGTGTTGTGAGGATCATCTTTTTACTGATGGGATTGTACTTTGCATCCGGTATATTTCTCTATATTATCTTAGCGCTCGTTTTACCTAAAAACTAGAGGGAATGCATCTTTTTCGCTCGATTTTTTCCCTGCTGATTCTTGTCTGCCTGTGCAGTAGGCTTCAAGCAGAGGAGTTCTCAATTCTGGATAAGACCAGTATCATTACGATCGAACTGGAAAAAACACAATATAAGCTCGGATACGATCATATCATAACCGGTTCTGAAGAAGTGAGTTATCAAGATTCAGTTCTTACTAAAGGTGCAGATTATTCACTTGATCATATACGCGGTATTATTTCATTCGTAAAGGAGCTTGCCCCCAATTCAAGAGTTAAGATTACCTTTAAAGTTTTTCCTAAAAGTTTGCTTTATTCCTTTCAGCAATTTACTCAGCAGGATAATATTTTAGAAACGGGATCAAAGAAAAAGAAAACCTCGACTCCTAAGCAAAAATATGACGCTTCGACAAATCTGAATATTTCCGGGAGCAAGAGTTTTGCACTTTCTCTGGGTAATCAGCAGGATATGGATCTCGACCAGTCGCTCTATCTGCAAGTAGATGGCGAGCTCTCAAGAAATGTGTTCATAAAAGCTCAGTTGTCTGATAACACTACCCCGATTTCCACAGAAGGAACAACAAAGAAACTCAGCGAGTTCGATAAAATGTTCATTAAGGTATATTCAGGGAATTACAGCTTGCAGTTCGGTGATTTTTTTGCCCGTTTCGATGATACATATTATGCTAATTATGATTACAAATTAGAAGGTGTGACATTTCAGTGGAACGGACCGCAAAAGATAAATGGTTCAGCAGCAGTGTCAAACGGGGATTTTAAAAGTTATTCTTTTTATGGTACGGAAGGAATTCAAGGACCATATTTCCTGCCCGGAAGGAACAGCTCAAATGTGCGAGTGCTTTCCGGCACAGAAAAGATTTATCTAAACGGAACCTTGCTTACCCGCGGAGAGGATTATTTCATAGACTACAATGAAGGATCGATAACATTTCAGAATAATAACATTATAACTAAGGAATCCTATATTATTGCGGATTATGAGTACACAGCGGAAGAGTATCGTAGTAATTTTTATCTTGGATCGGGCTCAGTTGGATTATTTGATGAGGTGATGGATATCTCTCTGAGAATTCTCAGCAATAATGATGATAAAGATAATCCGTTAAATTTTACATTAACCGACGAGGAGAAGGAGATTCTGAAAAATGCCGGCAATGATCCAGACAAAGCTCGCATTAGTGGAGTGGATTCTGTGGCTGTCGGACAGGGAAACTACATATTAGAAGAGTCACATTATGTGTATGTGGGATTCGATTCAACCGGAAATTATCTTGTGAGTTTTTCCTACGTAGGCGCTGGCGAGGGATCGTATAATAAGTCCGGTTATATTTCCTATGAATATGTGGGTGAGGGCAATGGAGAGTATATCCCGGAAATACAACTTCCTTTTCCGGAAAAAAGCACCAATGTCGATCTGAGAGCAAAAGTGATACTCGGCAAGCTTGAGTTCATATCGGAAGGAATGTTCACAAATTTTGATCAAAACAGCTTTTCCCGGATAGACGATGATCACAATAACGGCTTTGCACATTATCACTCATTAAACCTGAATGTGCCAATCCTGTCCGCAGGGAAGGTGCAGACCTCTGCATATTATCAGGCACATGATAAATATTTTCATTCTCTTGCAAGGGTAAAGTCTGCTGAGACGCAGTATCAAACCTCTGATTTTACAGAAGCAGACACTGTGGATGTTTCGGAATATGGGGGATCTCTTGAGATTTCTTTTCCGAAATGGATCACAAACAAAGTGCGGCTTTACGATAAAAACATGAAGGAAATTGCACATCAGCAGACATTTTCAAACACATTTTCATATATACAGAATCCAACTCTCTTTTTCCTGCCCTCGATCAATTACACCTTTTCAAGGATTCGCGAAAAAAATGAGACTTTTTCAGGCACAGCGCAGGAGAAACTTCTCCAAAGAATTCATGCACTTGATGGGACCTATAAAATTGGCTTTATGGCTGTGAATGCAGGATTCACCGACAGAAAATTTACCAATGAAGGAGCACTCGATTTCGGTTTTAGTAATGTGAAATATTTTTATAGATTCTCAACTGCGCTTTGGAATACGGAAGTCAAACTTGAGTACGAACAGGAGTTTGTGGATAGTCTGAAGATTGACTGGTTTGACTTTAAGAAAGCTCATCTGTATAAAATCGGAGTAAACTATTACAAAGGCACGACCAATTTCAAAGCGGACTATTCACACAGATCAAATCACTATCTCACAGGCGAAAGCAACAGTAACTTTGATCTTTTGAACTCCCAGTTATCTTTTAATTTCCTTAACAACAGCATTTCAAATCGCCTGAATTACAAGATAGGAAATCTTGAGATGTATCCCAAAGTGAAGGAACTTATCTATGTGGGAGACGGGGAAGGTTTGTATGATAGTCTCGGTTTTTATCAGGAAGACGGAGATTATGATTATGAGATCACCATTGTTGGGACACCCCAGCCGATCACTGAGCTTCAAATGAACTGGAATGTGCAGATCAATCCGGCACGGGCGATCATCGAAAAAGAAAAGGGCTTGAATAACATATTGGATAAGATAGTTTTCACTTCTGATATTGCAATACAGGAAAAATCTACCACGCCGCACAAACTCGCTCTCTACCTGCTCAAACCGAGTGCTTTGATGAACAGGCACTACACGGACTATGGGTATCAACGGTATAAAGAGCAGCTTTGGTATAATATTGTGAAAAACCGGATCGTCACCCGATTGCTCTATGAAAAAGTGAAAAAAATTGATAACCAGTACGAGAATGAGTTTGATGAGCTTGATCAGGATACCTATACTGCAGCGATGAATTTTTATAATGTAAAGCAGTGGAATTTTGAGAATAAGGTGTCCAAAACAGATGTGGTCTCAAATTATCAAACTAAAGATTTTCTGCACTCCGAAGTGTGGGGTGTTTCCACAGATATTGCGTATAAATTCAGTTATAATATGATCGTTTCTTCTGTACTTGCAGTGGATATTGAAAAGGGCGCAAAGCTCGATGGCACAGATGATTATAAGATAACTTCCTATACGATCGAGCCGGAGTTTACCTATAATGCGGGTTCAAAATACCATGTGACCGCTCGGGCCCATTTGCAGCAGAATAACAGAGAAGGATCTGATTACTTTGCGAATATCCTTTACAGCAAACGGGCAGGATTGAACACAAGAGTAACGTTGCAGTTTGATTATAAATTCAGTAAATATGTGACAGGATTTCTCAAATATTATCTGGAGAAATATCCGCAATCCGATCCACGCTACCAGCTCAAAATGGAAGTGCGGGCGGATTTTTAAGGCACATGTGATGAAAAATACAATGAAGATTACGAAACCAACCTTACTTTTGGATGAAGCAAAATGCAGGCAGAATATGCGGGATATGTTCGTCAAGGCTCAGAAAAATAATGTGATATTCCGTCCTCACTTCAAAACTCATCAATCTCTTGAGATCGGAAGCTGGTTCAAAGAACTGGGTGTAGATAAAATTACTGTTTCTTCGCTTGAAATGGCCGAATATTTTGCGGGACAATGGGATGACATAACCGTTGCATTTCCTGCAAATATTTTAGAAATAGAGACCATCAGCGAACTGGCAGAAAAAATTCATCTCAGCCTATTAATAGAATCCATTGATACTATCAACTTTTTGAAAAAAAACCTTAAATATCAAGCCGGTTTTTTTATTAAGATAGATGTCGGCTACCACAGGGCAGGAATACTTCCAGCAGATCATGATACAATTGATTCTATTTTGTCGCTTGCCGGTGATAGTGACGAGTTGATCTTTAAAGGATTCCTTACACATACCGGACATGCGTATTCATGCAGATCGACTGAAGAAATAAGCGGTTTATATAGAACAGTTAAAGAGCAGTTACTGCATCTGAAAAAAGCATATCGAGAAAAATATCCAGGTTTGATCATTTCAATCGGAGATACCCCAAGCTGTAGTGTTGTTTCTGATTTTTCGGGCATCGATGAGATACGACCGGGCAACTTTGTCTTTTATGATCTTATGCAATACTACATCGGTTCCTGTACTCTTGATCAGATTGCAGTAGCAATGGCATGTCCGATAGTTGCTATTCATGAAACGAGGAAAGAGCTTGTTATTTATGGCGGAGGTGTGCACTTTTCAAAAGAAAGATTAGAGGATGAAAAATTCGGTACGATTTTTGGGCAAGTAGTTGAGAAAAAAGGAAATGCATGGGGTAATTTAATTCCCGGTATATACGTGAAGAGTCTCTCGCAGGAGCACGGCATTGTTGAAGTGCCGAAGACACGAATTTCTCAGTATAAAATTGGAGATATTCTTTTGATACTTCCAGTACATTCCTGCATGTCTGCTAACCTGATGAAGAGGTATTTGACGACAGACGGGTGGGTGGTGGAGAGATTATAAGTGAAAATTTATTGACGATGAATTTATGGTTTGGAATTTTATAAATAAACATAAATTATAGAGGTTTCGTGGATATGCGAGATTTGATGACAATAAAACAAGCAAGTATTTGGGCATCCGAATACATTGGCAAAAATGTCACACCATCAAATATATCATATTTAATACAATATGGGAGAATACCAAAAAATGGGAATAATGGAAATTTTTATGTAAATCGATATGATCTTGAGGAATATTACAAATTGAATCATGAAACTAAAGAAGACAGATGGAAAAAGCAACTTGGAGATGATTTAAATTGGAGACTTTCATTTTCCGAATATAAGGAATCAGAAACAACGAAACATGTACACAGACTACATCCATATAAAGGAAAATTTATTCCTCAACTTGTTGAATATTTCTTAGATGAACATACTGATAATTTTAAGGGAAAAGCATTCTTTCACTCGGGCGATATTATACTTGATCCCTTTTGT
>JAGHCS010000195.1 GCA_021160355.1 Candidatus Cloacimonadota bacterium | reverse complement strand
TGTTGCTGCAAGAATTTTTTCTCCAATGGATTATGCAAATTATGCCTGCTGGACATGGGAAATAGGTGATGGACCTTATGATGAATCTCCGGCTAGAGACCGCAACGAAAAATACTGGCTAATGACAGATAGAAATCCTGATGAATATAAGTACATTTCACTAAGAGATAATCCTAATGCACAGGTTGATTATCCATGTGACACACGTTTTATGTATTCCGCTTATGGAAACTTGGATCCTTCCGCACCACAGCAAGAAGTATTTAATCTTGCACCCGGTGATTCAGCAGTTATCTATTCAGCAATTTTCCTTGGTGATAATTTTGATGAATTAACAGAAATTGCTGACATCCTGCAGCAATTCCATGATTCTAATTTTGACCTTGCATTTTTAAATGATTATTCTTCAGACCTTTTCTTTTCTGAATATATAGAAGGAAGCTCTCAAAACAATGCATTGGAAATCTATAATGATACCGGCTCTGAAGTGGCTCTTTCAAATTATAGAATAGCTCAAGCTGTTAATGGCAATGGATGGGAATATTGGCATACTTTTCCTGCTTCGGCATTTTTACCTCAAGGAGATGTGTGGGTAATAACAACCGATGAAGCAGATACGACTTTGCAAAATGTAGCAAATGAAATTCTTTCTTATCCAAGTGTTGTGCATTTTAACGGAAATGATGCAAGGGGATTAGAAAAAACAACTGATGGTGGTCAAACATGGGAACTTATAGATGTCATTGGGATTCCTGATGAAAACCCTGGAGAAGGATGGAATGTTGCTGGAATACAAAATGCAACCCAAAATCACACATTAGTAAGAAAGGATTCTGTGTTCAAAGGAAATATTGACTGGACAGTTTCTGCTGGAACCAATTCTGATAACTCTGAATGGATTGTATATCCTCAGGATACCTTTGAGTATCTTGGCTTCCATGGTGAAGGAGGCATACCGCCCACCACATTTGTAAGCACAACCCAGGGAAATATAGATTCATGCCGTGTTGGGGCAGGAATTCATTTTAAGTTTTCCGCATCTCCTTTTGCCGCATATTATAAATATCGCCTTGTATATTACGAAAGAACAAGTGAAGATTCTATGATTGTTGAATGGAATGAAGATGCCATATTAGATAGTACGGAATGGTATTTTACTGAAGATTACGAAAATCCTGATGAGGTGATATTACGGGCAGAATATCCTGGTGGAAATCCTTTTGGAAAACCATTTCTAAGCGTAAATGAATTTAATGAAGTAACTCAACTTCAGGTAAAAGCAGTTAATTATGCTGGAATGGAAGACCCTGATTATGCAAAAATGACCTTCTTTGTAAGAGGACATTTCAAACCCGAAGCCTGTCCTTTTATGAGTTCATGGCAGGAATGGCCACACCCTTATAATGTTATATTCGGTGATAGCCGTTTAAATATTACTCCACATATCTATATTCTCGGCGAAAATACTTATTTGACATACTTATCAACCTATCAGGAAATACCTTATGAGATTGTGTCTGGAGAATATCACTATGCAAATAGGTTTTATATGGATATAAATGAAGACCTTTCTGCAATCTGGTCTGATGATATCAAAATATATCCGTGGTGGAGTTACTTAGGAGAATATCAGTATAGTCCTGAGCATCAAGGAATAAATTATGCTCGTAATGTATATTCTTATGATGAGAATTTAGATGAATATTTCCGTTATTTCTGTGATATAGAATTTATGGATATTCAATTAGATGGGAGTGCAGATGGTATTCCTCCAATTGGAACTGTAATTATTGATGATATTACTGGCGAGGAGTGGATGAGAATCCCAATTAGTGAGGAACAAGCCTGTATATTGACTAATTTACCCTCAGGCTCACATATATTTAAAGTGCGAGCTGTGGATTTACAGGGTGCAATTGACCAAACCCCAGAGATGCTTGAATTTACTCTCCATGAAAAAGTTGAACAAAATGAAAAAGAAGGTGTGCTTGTCGTAGATGATACAAAAGAAACCAATGTATATGCTGTTGAGGATTCTGTGGATATATTCTACGATAATCTCCTTGAGGATTGTCCTCACCAAGTTACTACTTTTGATCTAAATGAAGAGCCATTTCATAATGTCGCTGATTTAAATAGAGACATTAGAAATGATTACCCAGTTGTATCTCCATACTTTGCCCCATCAGATATTCAAGGTTACAAACTTATTATATGGCACGCTAATAATCCTAAAGAATTTTTTCCCTCTACTTTGGGAAAAGTCCATTTAGTAAACCATTATGATATACTAAGATTTTATCTCAATAGTGGAGGTAATCTATTATTTACTGGTTGTGCAAAAGTTTGTGACCCTGATTATGCAAAGACTAATTTCTTACAAGATTATGCTGGATTAGCAGACAGTCCTTCAATTCTGAATGATATTGTCGAATCTAATGGTTGGTATTGGGGAACGCCAACTCCGGAAAATTCAATGTTTGTCGGTGCCAATGGTTCTGAAGATTTTTCTGAAATTGATACTCTTCATCTTAATCTTCATATTTATGAATGGCCTACTGGTACTTATTTCCCAGAATATTTCCCTCCTTATACCCCTTTAGGAGCGATTGGAAATGTAACATTTCTTGAGTTAGAAAATGGAGAATCTATCTTCACTTGTATACCCTCCTCACTTCCTGAACATCAAATCTTTGCTGGAGCATGTGTAGGTTCTAAGTATAGAAAAGAACCTGGAGTAACTGGTAATACATACATTCTGGGATTTCCTTTATATTATATTCAATTAGATGATGCAAGGCTATTTATTAATAAGGTCTTTGATGAAATTGATTCTTTATGGTCAATTGATGATGAAGGTCAACTATCTTACGGTTCAAATGTCCTATTTCAAAATTACCCTAATCCAATGAAAAGCTCAACCACAATCTCTTTTTCTATTCACTCCGCCAGCTGGCGGACAAAGAACGCAGAGATAAAAATCTATAATCTAAAAGGGCAATTGGTGAAACAATTGT
>JAGHCS010000006.1 GCA_021160355.1 Candidatus Cloacimonadota bacterium | reverse complement strand
GTATCTACTTTCGAAATTTAAAATATAAAATTTAAAATGAGAAATATAAAAATTTCAACTTTTAACTTTTTTTCCATCATTTATTAACTTCTTCTGAGTAGTGATGATTGATTTAGCGATAATATTTGCAAGCTCTTCAAATTCTTGAAGTATATTCTCAAGTTTATGGCTTGGAATTAATTCTGCTTCCATAATAACTTTTATCCAGAAAATAGATTCTCTTAATTCTTTGAGAACTATTTTACGTTTATGGATGAAATCAACTTTACTTTCGGAACCTCCTGCTTCTTCATAATTTGCACCACCAGAAGTCCCAGCTTTAAGTAATTGATTACCAATATGTTTTCCTATAAAATCTTTTGGTAAAGCTCTAACTAATTTAATTACACGAACTGCTAGTTCGATAAATCTACGATTAATATCATCGCCTTTCATTTTCTATTTTCCATTTTTTAATTTTTAATTTTTTTCCGGGCTTACAACCGTAACCATTTTGGGCTGTATCAATGCCTTCTTTTTTATGTGCCCGTCTATTATTTTTACCACAATAAAAGCAACTACGATAGAAACGAGAGATACAATTATCGAAATATTTTCAGAAAGTCCGATCACACTTTTACATAAAAAATATGAACCGATCATAAAAATAATCGGAAGAATGAATACGAGGAATGAGCTGAGGATTCGTATCTGAGGACTGATCTCAAATTGAATTTTATCACCCTTTTTTACATTGAGTTCATTTTTCAAAGTGAGTGTGGAGCTGTCTCCTCCTTTTTGAAAACAAAATGCTTTAAGTTTGCATGTATTGCAAGCATCGGAGCGAGAATATTCAACGATCGCAAGACCATTTTGTATATCGACAACTGTTCCCACATCAGCAGGTGTGTCGTTTTGAAGGTTCATATATTTTTAGAAATGGTATCTTACAGAAAGTTGATGAATAAAACCTAACTCTCCATAAGAATTCACTGCATAATCAAATTGGTATTCTTTCCAACTGAAACCTAATCCAGCCGAGATCCCTGAGAGAAAATCAATGCCGGAGCCAACATTCCAATCTGTAGCATTAGAACGGTAGCCGGCTCGTACTGTAATTTTATTTTGAAAAATCGTTTCTATTCCGATTGTGCCATAGAAATTCGAATGCATCGGTTTATGAATATCCAGAGCGATCACACCTGTATTGATCTTGTAAGCCAGACCCATCGAAAATGTCAAGGGTAGTTTTTCCTTTTCCTGATCAAATTTGGAAAGTTGCATGCCGAGGTTTTTGGCTGCGAGACCGATCTTCAGCCGTGGGTTTGGAGATTGATGAAGAAGACACACATCAGCAGCAATTGCCTGTGATGAATACTCGTCTATCGTTTCGGAGATGATCTTGATATTGACTCCCCAGTTTATAATATCTGAAAGATATTTTCCGTAGGACGCACCGAGCATCACATCGTAAGAGCCAAAAGTGCCCATATCAATCAGATTCTGGTTTTCGTCGATGCCTGTTTTAGGAATGCCACCGACTCCAATAAATTTTGAGAAAACTGCAACAGTCGATCCTTCATTGAGAGGCATGATATAACTAACCGCACCGCCATTGTATCCAGCGAAATAATTCATGTAGGTGATTTGAAGAAGTCGCTGATGAACATTCGGCAGACCTGCAGGATTCCAGAACGGTGCAAGCGCATCATCTGCAATTGCAGTAAAGGTATTTCCCATTCCGGCACCTCGCGCACCCATCGGAATATTGAGAAAATTGAAAGCAGTAGTTCCTGCATCTTCGCTGATCGCAAAGAGACTACTCGTCAAGGCGAAACATATCACTATTAAAAATATTTTTTTCATGTAGTTCCCTTTATCGTACTTGGTAGTAAATTTCTTTTTGCGTGGTTGGTTTGTCAAATTTATTTCAAACTGGTTACTCAATCATGCCATGTATCATACGCTAATTGTTGACAGTTTATTGTGAGCACAGACAAATGTTTTTATGAAAAATATCAGATAAATGGATGTATTTAGTTTTGTACAGGAGTTTTCATGAGTTTGATCGCATTGCACTATGAGTTTAAGGAAAAGATTGGGTCCGGCAGTTTTGGCACTGTATACAGGGTCGAAGATATTGCTACAAAAAAAATATTTGCAATCAAATTATTTGATAAAATACCAATCGAAGACATTCGCGAAAAAATGAATCCAAAAGTGATGCGCGAGATCACAAAAATGTCTCATCCTAATCTGATAAAGATATATGATTACGGCATTTACCAGAATAATCTCTATCTTCTTTCTGAATTCTTCAAGAGCAAAGGACTTCAAAATTTTCACCTAACAAATAAGAATAAACCGGATTTTTTTAAGATTATCACCCAAATATGCTATGCCCTGAACCACCTTCATACACACAATATAATTCATAAAGATATAAAGCTTGAAAATGTTCTTTATAAAAAAATTGATGGTGAGATCGAAGTAAAGGTATGCGATTATGGATTCAACAAGATCATTTCACAAACAGAGGCATATCCCGATAGTGAAGTGGTAAGTCTGCCCTACATTGCACCGGAACTTTTGCAGGGCTCCTACTTTACTCCGAAAAGTGATTTCTACGCATTGGGCGTGATAATGTATTATCTTTCTGTTGGCACATTTCCTTTTTCCAGAGAAGAAATCAAGCTCATGTCCGAAAAGAAAATCCCAAATATCATTCCCCAATTCCCTTCAAAGATAAATCTGGCAGTTGATAAGAAGCTCGAAGCTCTTATCTTTCATCTTATTGAATTTAATCCTGAACTGCGTATTGGTAAGTCCCAAGAGATCATTCGTTATATCAATGAAATGCAGGACACAAAATATCCTCTTACAATAGAACCGCCCCTTGTAAAACAGATCGAATCCAAGCAATTTCATTTCCGGGACGAAGATATTATAGCTCTGCGTGACCAGATCAATGAAGTGAAAAACCAGAAGGGGCAAATCATCTTTGTGACTGGTGAAAAAGGCGTGGGCAAGACCAGTCTTATGCAATATATAAAGTGGTATCTCTTATCTGAGGATTATCACGTTTTCTATTATAATTGCAATCCCCAACACCGTGATCCATTCTTTATGTTATGTAAGGAAATATTTCTGTCCCAGGACGAAAAGGGCAAGCACTTCTTTGAGCAGTCTGCTTCAAATAAATTTTGTGAATTCCTTTTTGAATCCGAAGAAAAATCCCTGAAGATCATTGAAGATGAATCAGATCTTATGAGAGATTTCGAACTGGCAAGAGATTATATGTTCAGTTTTTCATCCACAAAACCGATCGTGTTTTTCATTACTAATATTGAAGAAGTTGATGAATCTACTATCAATTTCCTCAAGTATATTTCTACTGACCTTCCCAATTTCCCTATTGCGATAATCGTGAGTTCTTATAATCCGTATATTGTTGATATCGCAGAGATCACTAATAAGATCCACATTGAATCGCTCTCAAAAACTGAATCCTTCCAATTTATACGCGAAATTTTGGGAGAAGGATGTCCTGAGGAATTTCTTAATCAGGTTTATATAATCACAAACGGCAACCAGCGTTTTATCCTTGAACTCATCGGTCAGCTTATTGAGAAAAAGATTATTATTGATCACACAGGCACATGGCATTTTGATGTTAACATTATGGAGATCCAGCTCCCAAAAAAGATTCTGACAGCAATTGAGAAGAAAATCGCGCTTATCCCAAAGAAAATCAAGGTTTTGCTTGTACAACTATCAGTACTGCAGGTTCCCCTTTCGACTAACGTTATTCAGACGATTCTCCATTTTTCCGATTCCAAGGAACTATTCTTTTTTATGCAGGATGTAGAAACCCTCGATATACTAGTTATAAATAAAGAGTACGCTGATGATGGATATTATAAATTTGTCTATCCTGCGCTCAAATCGATGCTTTCAAAAAAAGTTGGCACAGCAAAGAGAAAAAAAATCTCACAGGAAATAATATCCTATTTTAAGAAACAGGTGGTTACCAAACCAGCTATTATTGATGGTATTATCACACATTGCGAGCTTGCTCATGATCACGAATCAGAAATTCATTATCACCTTCTTAAAGCCATAACCTATATGGAAAATAAGGATATTCTTGAAGCATGGAACTCCTGTTATCGTGGTCTCTTGAAAATCAATATCTTGAAGGAAGAATTGCTACCCAGTACTATTCAGGATTATCTGAAAGTGCTGCTTACCCTGGGAATTTTACTAAAAAAGTGCGACCTTCCGGAAATGTGCCGCAAACAATATTCCGCATTTATTGAAAAAGACCCGCAGCTGATGCTCCTCAATGCACGCTACAAAATGGCATGCAGGGATTATGCAACCGCTGGAAAAACACTCCGGGTGCTACAAAATTCAAAATTTTCTTTTGATGAAAATGATATCCTGCTCGCACAACTGGAACTTTACAATTTCTCCCATGAAGAAGATAATGCTCATCAGGTAATACAGACACTAGCTGAAAAAAAACTTACATCTTATCAGAAGATCAATTTCTTTCTGTTTAGCGGAGATTATTATTATGCGATAGGTGCATACGAAACTGCAATAGAGAAACTGAAAAAAGCTCAAAAAATCGCAAAAACACAAGAAGCATTTATCCGGCTTGGTCGTATTTTGAAAGTGCTTGGTGACTCATACAATATTCTTAACAAGGTCGAGTTAGCGATCCGGAATTATGAGGATGCTGAAACAGTTAGCTTGAAAGAGGGAGACATCCTGAATGTCGCAAATGTGCTCTCCCATTGGGGATTTCTTAATATGAAACAGGGAGCACTTCGTGCTGGATTGGAAAAATCCCTGAAAGCACTTTCGTATTTTCAGAAAATAAATTTTAGTCCGGGTATGGCAGAAGTAAACCTGAACATTGCGCAAAATCGGTTCAAGCTGGGCGATTTTCGGGAAGCTGAAAAACATTTTGATGCAGCTCTCTCAATCGCAAAAAAACTCAAAGATACGAATCTCATCGGGAAGATAAACAACCGTTCTTCATTTCTGAAACTGCGTATTCTTGTTCCTGCTAAATTTCTCTCATTTTTGCGAACTCAATATGAT
>JAGHCS010000185.1 GCA_021160355.1 Candidatus Cloacimonadota bacterium | reverse complement strand
GTCTAATATATATCATTCATACTGGATTCCTTCTTTCGCAGGAATGACATACTTAAAACAATTTTGGTATTTTTCGTGTATTTCGTGGTTAAATAATCTTTCATTTTGATTTTCATTAGAAATTAGAAATTTTGATTTAGAAATTCAAACTGAAGATTTGTATTATTCAACATTTTTATCTATTTCTTCATAAAGGTCGTCGATCAATTGCTCGACTTTCTCAACAATATCGTCAAACGCACATGTGATCTTTTCACCAGTCTTGCGTATTTTGATCTCGACCATTTCATTCTCAAAATTTTTCTTACCGACAATTATATGAATAGGAATCCCGATCAGATCAGCGTCTTTGAATTTGAAACCGGCTTTTTCATCTCTATCATCATAGAGGACATCGATGAACACATCCTGAAGCATCTCATAGACATTATCACAAAATGAAGTAATGTCTTCTTCGGCAGGAGAAAGGTTGATGAGTTCGACCTCATAAGGTGAGATCGAAATGGGCCAAATAATGCCATCTTTATCATGGAATTGCTCGATAGCCGCAGCCATTGTACGCGTGATGCCGATTCCGTAGCAGCCCATTTGGTAGGGGATTGCTGTTCCATCTTCTGCATCATAGGTGGCTTCCATAGAAGTGCTGTATTTGTCACCAAGCTGGAAAATTTGTCCTACTTCAATACCTCTAAAAGATGTCATTGGTTTTCCACATTTTGGACATAGATCACCTTCAACTGCCTGAACAAGATCAACCCATTTATCAATATGAGCATCACGTTCTAAATTTACATTTTTATAATGATAGTCCAATTCGTCTGCTCCAGTTACCATATTTTTAGCGCTTTTGAGGTTTTCATCAGCATATATTTTAATCTTTTTCTTTCCAACAGGTCCTACAAATCCAGCTACTGATTTGACAATATTCTCAATTTCTTGCTCAGTCGCAAATTCAAGATTAAGGCATTGGAGGAAGTTTGCTAGTTTGACATTATTTATCTCTCTATCACCTCGAATAAGGATTGCAACAAAGCCATCATCAGCTTTATAGACTATTGTTTTTATAAGTTTTTCAGGAAGCACACCTAAATAAGCGCTTACTTCCTCAACTGATTTTCTGTCAGGAGTGTGAATCTTCGCCAGCTCTTTCATATCTTCAGAAGAATGATCATCAAAGGGAGCAATCTTTGCATTCTCAGAGGTTGCAGCGTAGCCGCATTCGCAGTGCAGAACTTCGGACTCACCTGTTTCTGCGAGAACCATAAATTCATGGGACGAAGAGCCGCCTATTGCACCTACATCCGCTTCTACTGCGACACTTTTAAGTCCGCAACGTGCAAATATCCTAGAATATGCATCGTACATATCATCATAGCTTTTCTGTAATCCTGCTTTGTCTTTATCAAAACTATATGCATCTTTCATGATGAATTCGCGGGAACGCATAACACCAAATCGTGGGCGGATTTCATCTCTGAATTTGGTTTGAATCTGATAAAGATTAATAGGAAGTTTTTTATAAGATTTAATATCATACTTAGCAATAAGAGTAATAACTTCTTCATGCGTTGGTCCGAGTGCAAATTCGCGATCATGGCGATCTGTCAAGCGCATAAGTTCTGGACCGTACACAGCCCATCTACCAGACATCTCCCATAGCTCGCGGGGATGAAGCACAGGCATGAGTATTTCCTGGCAACCTTTATCATCCAGTTCTTCGCGGACAATGGTTTCAATATAATTGATAACCTTCTTTGCTAAGGGCAGATAGGAATAAATACCTGAACCGAGTTTTCGCAGCATGCCGCTGCGTATCATCAGGGTATGACTTGGAATTTCTGCTTCTGCAGGTTTTTCCTTGAGTGTAGGAATAAATGCCTGAGAAAATCGCATGAATACCTCCGGAATGAATTTGCATTCAACTTTTTTTTGTAGTGCTCCAGTGTCAAGAAAAGCATAGAGGATTAAATAAGTGCATGTTGATCAAGGATTAGGTAGTAGAAGTCACTTCATAAATTTAAAATCATTAATCGTTATTCAATATTTGTACAATCCTTTTTTCAGCATATCAAATAGGTATTCATTTTTTCTTGACAGGAAATTATGAATTATTTCATTTTTTTTAGCCGAAGAGGTTACATGAAAAAGAGCTTTTATATAACTGTGTGGGTTATTCTTCTCATTCCACACTACATGTCTGCCTTAACTTCAGCACTTGAGAGCAATAATCTTTCGTTTAGAGGAGATTTTGATTCATTCGAAATAAGTAATGATAAAAGCACAGAATTAACTAGCAGTATTATAAAGATAGCGGAATATGCGACAACAGCAGAGCCCGGGAAAGCTGAATTGCCGATCTATACACAATTGATCTCTTTGCCAAAAACAGGCAATTTTGTTTTAGAAAATCTAACATACGATTATGATGAAAGAGTATTAGATTATCCTCTACAACATTTTGGATGGGAGGATAGATGTACAAGAGATGAAGAATTTTATAAAATTAATGACTGGTATCCGAAAGAAATTGTTTCAATCGGTTCACCGGTTATTATGAGAGGATATCGCTTCTGTCAGGTTTCGGTTGCAGCAGTTCAATATAATCCAGCTAAAAACATAATACGGATACTGAAAAATGTTAATGCAGAATTTACGGTTGATTATAAAATTAATGAAAATCCGCTTACTGATACGAAAAGCAGACCGTCATCTTCATTCTCAAAGATCGCATCCGAGCATATTTATGGCATAGAGAAAAGTAATATTAAAGATACAGGATGTTATCTCATCATTGCTCCTGATGCGTGCATAAGTACGTTGGAATATTTAGCTGAGTGGAAGAGAAAACTCGGGCATGAGGTTGTTCTCACTCCGCTTTCAGAAATTGGAGATTCTCCTTCTGCATATACGATTAAGTTTTATATACAGGATGCCTATGATAATTGGGATGTTCCCCCGGAATATGTGCTATTAGTAGGTGATGTAACAGGCAGTTTTATCATTCCTGCCTTCTATGTCGAAGGATATGCAACACAGTGGGATGTGTCAGACCATCCTTACACTCTCCTTGAAGGAGATGATTATTTTCCCGAAATTTATATTGGTAGATTTCCTATTCGCAGTCTCATGGAATGCGCAACGGTTATAAACAAGATAATTCACTATGAGAGCACATTTACTGAGGGAAGATGGTATAAGAAAGCACTTATGATATCGGGATTTTTTTATGATTACTATACTTCCTATATAACAAAAATGAATGTTCGAGATAAACTGCTTAATTTTGGCTTTGATGAAGTAGATACATTTATATATCCATATACTACCGGAACCCAACAGATTTTATCCATGATAGATGGGGGATATTCATTCATTAATTTTCGCGGGTTTGGATATTATTATTACTGGGATAATGGTGAAATGATCTTAGAAAGCGATAATATTTATGATTTAAATAATGGCTATATGCTTCCTATGATAACAAGCATAACTTGTGGAGGAGGTGATTTTGCTGCAGAAGGTATACATCGTTGCTTTGGAGAAGCATGGCTGACTGCCGGAACAACAACCATGCCAAAAGGCGCAATAGGATTTATAGGTCCCAGTGAATATGATACAAAGACGCCATGGAATAATTGTAACGATATAGGAATCTATCAAGGTATAACGCATGAGGGAATACATCGATGCGGAGAGATGCTTTTACGGGGAAAAATGGAGCTGTATAATAATTATCCCCATAATCACGCATGGGGTGGAGCAGAAGACTCTGATCAGTTTTATTTCTATATCTACGGCTTACTTGGCGATCCGGGATTACAGGTCTGGACAGATACACCTGACAGTATCTCTCTCATGTGTTGCGACAGCATTTCCTGTAATCAGAATTACATTTCAGTAGAAATCGATGTCAACGACGAGTGTTCTGATTTCATGGTCACTCTTACCCAAGATGATTCTTTAGTGACAAAAGGATTTACAAATGCAAATGGAAACATAATATTTAATGGAAATTTTATTCCTGACACGTATGAAGTTACTGCTTCGAAAGACGGCTATCTTCCTGAAACTCGTGAGATAACACTTTACACAAATGAATCATTAGAACTCACCAATACTGTCTTCATAGATGAACCAATATCGGGCAATACAATTGAGTATATGTTCGAGCTATCAAATCCCACATTATACAATGCAGAAGATATATCAGTACTTATTGCATCTAATGATGAAGAAATCGAAATTATTACCGATAGCATTTACATAAATTATATCCAATTTCAAGGAAGTTATACATGCCAGAATTTATATTTTTCAATAAATGAAAAATGGCTTGGTAGAACCGAATCAAATATCAGTGTTCAGGTGAACTCAACTTTAGGAAACCAGTCATTTATGATACCGCTTGAAATAAAAAGCCCTGAATTGGTTACGTCCCAATGTATTGTTCAGAATAACGATTGTTGCCTTATACAAGGTCAAGAAGATAACGTCTTTATTGAATTAGCAAATACCGGTACATGGGAGACGGATTTGTTTGATGTGCTCCTTATATGCACGAATGATAAAGCTACCATAACTCAGAATGAGAGTTATTACACAACAATTTCACCAAACGGAAATGGGGTCAATGCATTGCCATTTTCAGTGTTACCGCATCAAATACTTACAGGCGAAAGTGTGTTGTTCGAAATGCAGGTTTTTAAGAATGATACTCTTGTTCAGGTTCTTCAATTTTCAGTGCCTGTTGGAGTAGTGTGCGAATCGAGTCCTACCTTTTCCAAATACGGCTATTTTGCGATAGAAAATTCCGATATTGGAATTTTAGAAGCACCGGCTTATGATTGGATTGAACTCGATCCTGCGCTTGGTGGAGAAGGAACACTTATTAATGGTGTTTTTATTACCTCTGATGGTTATATCAGGACGTTGGATTTGCCTTTCGATCTTGTTTACTTTGGATATTTCTATGATGAGATCACCATTTGTTCTAATGGGTGGGTATCTTTTAATAATGATCTCGTTTATCATAGAAATAAAACAATACCTTCGGGAAACGGACCAGCAGCAATGATCGCTCCATTCTGGGATGATCTTGAAGATGGAGAAATATTTGCATGGTTTGATGAAATCGATCATAAATTTATCATACAGTGGCAAGAATTTTTAAATGTGTACAATCCTGACGTGAAAGAGACCTTTCAGATAATACTGTTTGATCCTGAATTTTACCCTACTGTGAACGGTAATGTTGAGATATTGTTTCAATATAAATCGATATCGAATATTGATCAGGATGATAACTATGCGACAGTTGGGATCGAGAATTTTTCCCAAAATGATGGAGTACTTATTACGTATTCAAACATCTACTCACCCACTGCACATGAACTGGCAGATGAGACAGCGATATTGTTTACAATTGAAGAAAGTCCTGAGCTGCCGTTACTTGAAGTTACACCGGTACAATTTAATTATTCTTTGTCGCCGGATACCACGATTACGAGTTATTTCACAATTAATAATAATTCTTCTACCGATCTATCATACTTTTTGTCCACCTCTCATTATATTGATAAAGAAACTGAAAATGGAGGGAAGAATATAGAGAATGACTTCATTTTAGCTTCTACTTCTTATTATTACCCTTCGCAGCCAATGTATATTTATTGCTATCTATATCATAACAGTTCGGATGGAGAAGGTATTGAAGGAGTAACATTAGATTTTCCGGATGGAGTATTTGTTAATGATGGTACGACAATTAATACTTTGATCTATAACGGACAAACAGGTTATGGAGCAGAAGCGAAATGGGGATATGGACAAGGAACACCAATCTATCAAGCTGGAATCAATAGTTTTGGTATAAATGTAACGATAGACGATACAATTACCAGTCCAATATCTATAGATTGGCTGATAGAGGGAACCGAAATTGGCGGACCTCCGCATTCAGTTGAAGGAGAGTTTACTTTAGAACCATCAAATGATGAACATTTATGGATAACATATCCTAATGGAGGTGAAACCTTAGTATATAGTCTTGTTGATACAATTCGATGGACTTACTTCGGTGATATTGAAAATGTATCTCTATATATTCGGACAGATCCGTGGTCCAACTGGGAACTGATTGTTGAGAATATTCCTAATATAGGTTATTATCCATATACGGTGAATGCAGACATCTCAGATTCATGTATAATAAATGTCCGGGATGCTGATGGATATGCATACGATATATCGGATGATTTTTTTTCAATTAATATTTTTGATATTACACATCCATTTGATGGAGATGTTTTATCTTATAATACAACAGATACACTCTGCTGGGATTATTCGGGTATTTATGATAATGTGGTTATTGAACTTTCTCACGATAATGGGCTTAATTGGGAATTGTTAAACGATGATGTTCCTAACACAGGACAGTTCGTATACATGGTATCAGGTCCACCATCAGAATGGTGTAAATTTAAAATTATTTCTCCTGATTATGCTGTATCAAATACTTCCAAAGGTCACTTTACAATTGTTGATCCGGCAGTTTCCTGGATTTCTTTAGGAGAAAATTCAGGAATCATTAATTCCGGTGAATCAAAGAATATATCATTTGAAATAAATACTCATGGACTCGAAGCCGGTTCTTACTATGCATTCGTGAGCGTCAAATCGAGTATTGGCCAGAAAATTCCTATCCTTGTAAATCTTGATATCGTATATTCTGTCGATGACACAATAGGTAATATTCCTTCAATACATAATGCTCCCAATCCTTTCACATCTTCAACAAAAATTTCCTATTATTTAAAAGAGAATCTGACTAAAGAAGTTACAATATCGATCTATAACATTAAAGGACAGCTCGTTCGGGAGATAACGAATCCTGAAAGTATAAAAGGATTAAATAAAGTAATATGGGACGGCAAAGACTCAAATGGAAAGAAGCAGGCATCGGGACTGTATTTTTATAGAGTTAAATCAGGTAATGAAGTTCTCGGTACGAGTAAGTGTTTGCTCATAGATAATTGATCGACTATTATCATCATAAATCAAAAATCGTAAATCGTCATTCAATATTCCTATTGAAATTACGAAATTAAACAAACAAGAGAAGCCAATGACATATATAGCATCCCCACGAATCTAACTTCTTGACATAAAAACTCCAAATTTCTATCAACAACTCAAAATCATAAGGGGAGGTCGCGTGAAAAAGATACTTTTCACGGGCATAGTTTTAATGCTCTTTATTCCTGCGAGTATATACACATTGGATATTAAACTCGAAAGTAACAATCTTAAAATACAGGGCAATTTCGATGACTGCGAAATAAGCAATGAAAAAAGGGGAGAGTTTCAATTTTGCAGTGTCTCAATAGAAGAATATGCAACCACAGCAGAACCAGGGAAAGCTTCGCTACCGCTCTTCACGAAATTGATCTCGCTTCCTTCAACAGGAAATTTTGCACTTGAAAATATTAAATATGACTATGACGAAGTATCAATTGATTTACACATCCAGCAATTCGGGTGGGAAGACCACAGAGTAAAGAATGATGAATTCTATAACAAAGATGAATGGTATCCTAAAGAAATAGTTACAATAGGCTCTCCGGTCATCATGCGCGGATATAGATTTTGCCAGATATCAATAGCTGCAGTTCAATACAATCCTGCTAAAAATTTGATTAGAATCCTTAAAAACATCGATGCAGAATTTGCCTTGGATAATACAATTCCCGATAATCCTCTTACAGACACAAAAACCAGACCTTCATCATCATTCTCAAAGATTGCATCAGAGCATGTTTATGGAGCTAGTAAGAACGGTATCGTTGACAACGGGAGCTATCTTATCATTACTCCTGACGCATGTGTAAGCACACTTCAAGCACTTGCGCAGTGGAAAAGAAAACTCGGGTATGAAGTTACAATTACACCATTATCCGAGATTGGCGCATCCCCAGATAATTATGATATCAAAAATTATATTCAAAACGCATATCTGTCGTGGGATGTTCCTCCTGAATTTGTAATTTTAGTGGGAGATGTGACAGGTAATTTTATTGTTCCATCATTCTACGTCGATGGATATCTTACACAGTATGATGTTTCGGATCATCCATATACATTATTGGACGGGACCGATTATTTTCCTGATATTTTTATAGGCCGAATTTCCATACAAAGTCTCATGGACCTGAGCACGATTCTCAGTAAAATCATCAAATATGAAAGCATTCAGGTGGCGGGTTACTGGTATAATAAGGCACTAATGATTTCATGCGTTGATCCTGAATATGGAATGTATACTCATTATATCACGAAATTGAACGTAGGAAGCAAGCTTTACTATGGAGGCTTCCAGCAGGTTGATTTTTTTACCTATCCAATGAATGTGGGTATTACACAACTCATCGATATGATCAACGAAGGATATTCCCTGATAAATTTCCGCGGTTTTGGTAGCCCTGATTACTGGTGCAATTCTTATGGATATCACTTCTTAAACAGTTGGGATATTCCCTCAATGAACAACGGCTTCATGCTTCCAATGCTCACCAGTATGACATGTGGCGGAGGTGATTTTGCATATTATAATGCAGATCAATGCTTTGGCGAGGTATGGATGAAAGAAGGTACACCAGCTAATCCCAAAGGTGCAATAGGATTTATAGGTCCCAGTGAATGGGATACTAAAACACGGTGGAATAATTGTAATGATATGGGCATTTATCAGGGCATTACACAGGAAGGATTGTATCGATGCGGAGAGATGCTTCTTCGCGGGAAGATGGAACTTTATAATAACTTTCCGCATAATCACGCATGGGGTGGCTCATTGGATTCTGATCAATTTTATTTCTATGTATATAACCTTCTTGGTGATCCGGGTTTGCAAGTGTGGACTGATGTTCCTGAATCCATAACCTTGAATACTGAAAGCAGTATTTCCAAGCAGCAAAATTACATCGTCGCAGAAATTGATGTCGATGATGATAAATCTGATTTTATGGTCACAATCACACGAGGTGGGGAGCTTATAACTAAAGGGATGACTGATGCAAACGGAAGTGTAACACTTTTTACAGATTTTCTTGTTGGATCATATCAAATAAATGCTTCAAAATACGGCTATTTGCCGGAAATAAATGGCTTGAGCGTTTACTCTGATGATCAATTGGAACTCACAAATGTAACGTATCTCGATGATCCGGTATCCGGAAATACAATCGAATATGAGCTTGTTCTACACAATCCTGCTGCGATTTCTGCTGAAAATATTACGATATATCTTTCTTCAGAGAATTCAGCGTTATCAGTTATTACAGATAGCGTTCTAATTTCATCGATTCCTTCAAATACCGATTTTACCTGTGAAGACCTTTTCTTTGAAATTGATGAGGTCTGGCAAAATGACAATACTGCAAATTTGGATGTACAAATCATTTCAAATCTTGGAGATCAGTCTCTGGTCATACCTGTGGAAATAATGAGTCCAGAGCTCGTTCTATTCGATTTTCTTGTTCAAAATGCAGATACCTGTCTCATACAGAACCAGCAAGATGATGTTGTTATTGATCTCACAAATACAGGTTCTGTGAGTACAGATGTTTTTACTGCTACGCTCGTATGCACAAATGATAAAGTTCAGGTAATTCAGGATGAGAGTTTGTATAACTCAATTTCTGTGAGTGCAACAGGATCGAATACTGGTCTTTTCTCAGTCCTGCCAGATGAAGTAATAACAGGAGAAATCGCTCAGTTCGAATTGCATATCACTCAAAATGATTCATTGGTTCAGTGCCTTCAATTTTCAATTCCTATCGGTTTTATTGATGAAACAAGTCCGACATTTTCCAATTACGGCTATTATGCAATAGAGAGTTCAGACACAGGATTTTTCGCTGCGCCCGTCTATGATTGGGTAGAATTAAATCCCACCATAGGAGGACAGGGAATACCAGTTTATGGTGATTATGTATCAATTGACGGGTATACAAAAATCCTCGATCTTCCGTTCAGATTTGTCTATTTTGGTAGATATTACGAAACAGTATCAATTTCCTCAAGCGGTTGGATCTCAATGGGGGAAGAGATCATTTATCACAGGAACAAAACGATTCCATCTGGAAGCGGACCTGCTGCTATGATAGCACCATTTTGGGACAATCTTCAGAATGGCTACATTTTTGCGTGGTTTGATGAGAATGAACATAGATTTATTGTTGAATGGCAGGCATTCGAAAATTATTATTATCCTGCAGTAAAAGAAACATTCGAAGTGATACTCTATGATCCGGAATATTATCCTACCCCTAATGGAAACGGAGAGATACTTTTTCAATATCAAAATATCTCGAATGTAGATCAGGATGACAATTATTCGACAGTTGGTATAGAGAATTTCTCTCAGACCGATGGTGTACTCCTCACCTATTCGAATATTTATGCTCCAACTGTACATACACTCCAAAATGAAACAGCGATCCTTTTCACAATTAAAGAAGGACCGGAAATACCTCTTCTTGAGGTTTCTCCTGAGTTCTTCGAGTTTGCGCTGCCGCAGGATACGACTGCTACGGGATATATAACTATCACGAATACTTCCTCAGTCGAGCTCTCATACTTGATGGAAACTTCTCATTTTTCTAGAGATGAGAATCTCAAAGGCGATAGAAGCATTCAGAATGACTTCATTATCTGCACGACTACATCGTATGTGCCAGTGGTTCCGATTGATCTTCTTTTTTATTTATATCATATGAGTCCTGATAATGAGCCAGTTTTTGGTGCAAGTTTGGATTTCCCTGATGGTGTATATGTTAATAGTGCAATGGATTTAGAGTCTTTAAATTATAATGGTCAAACAGGAAGTGGTGCTGAAATTTCATGGGGTTTCGGAAACGGCACTCCAATCTACACATCTGGAGCTCATGGATTCCAGGTAAATGTGACAATTGATGAAAGCATTACCGGACCAATAGAAATTGACTGGTATATCGAAGGTGACGGCACAGGAGCAGAGCCGCATTTCAAAGAGGGCACTATCACAATTCAACCTTCTAC
>JAGHCS010000104.1 GCA_021160355.1 Candidatus Cloacimonadota bacterium | reverse complement strand
ATTAATAGATAGTGAAAATATAACGTTTCCTTTAATAAATTTACAGGTAAAAACAAATTCACTTGAAAATGCCTATCTATAGTTCTTCCCAAAATAGATAGGTTTTCTTATTGACAAAAAAATCGAACATTGTAGAAAGGAAAGTATGAACTGGAATACTGAGCTTGACGGGAATACTCCTTTACGAATTACCTTTATAGTAATGAGGAAATGCAGAATAAAGGAATAAAAGAAAAAAAGGACTAAAAATGTTAAAAAAAGTCTTAATAATAGGAATATTACTCATATTATCTACAGGTTTTGCCGTTGCAAGCGAGGAGATATTTGGATTAGTTGTAACAGTTGTAGATGGGGACAATAACATTATTCAAGATCAATATGTCTTATGTGAAAGAACAGTAAACCAAATAACGTATACAGAATTTGATTACACTGATATCAATGGTGAAGTCGGCTTCGGAGCTAGTGCTGAAGAGGCTTATTATTATTTGGATGCTTGGTATGATAATTATCATTATGAATATACTGTGTGGAAACCCTGGGGACAGAAGCTTATAACATGGCAATTAACAATTCCACAAGATGAAGACTGATTAAGAAATTGGGGGGAGAGTAAATTCTTCTCTCCTCCCTTACTATTATGGAAAAAATATGAAAAAAATTTACATCTTAATAATAATTGAGATTATTCTTTTACAAAACTCAGCGAATGCTGATTATCCTGTTTTACCAGGATTCCCATTTGTAATTGAACAAAGCTCAATGACTTATATGTTCGGACCTGGGGTCGTTAATATAAATGATGACCCATATCTTGAAATATTTTTTTCAAGCTCAGATACTACGTATGCATTAGACTACTCGGGGAATATTATTTGGGCTACAAATACATCTCATGAAGTAGGAAAGACAATGTCCTTTGCGGATGTTGATAATGATGGTTATTTAGAAATATTGCTTGCATCAAGAGATGGTTATGTTTATATACTCGACAAAGACGGTAACTATTATTCTGGTTGGCCTAAATTTTTCGGAACACCTGCGCCATACTATTCGTATAATGTTACAACACCAGTTGCATATGATCTTGATAATAATGGTTCGAAAGAGATAATTTGGGGAGATCATACACTTAATTACCAAAGCTATCTATACATTGTTGACATCGAAGGAAACAATTACAATGGAAATTTTCCATTTCCAGTAGAGTATGGCATAACGTGTATCCCTGCGCTAGGAGATGTGGATGGTGATGGTGCAGTTGAAATAGTATTTGAATCCTATGATAATTTATATGTAATTGAGATAGATGGATCAATTCTGCCGAATTTTCCTCAACAACCATGTAACGGAGAAGCTCATTTTTATAATACATCACCGATACTATATGACATGAATTATGACGGAAAACTGGAAATTATTACAACTGCATCTGGTACTTATAGTAATCCTTCAGCTTCAGCAATCATAATATATAATTATAATGGTAATCTTGCAGAAGGTTGGCCATATTATTTACCAAATTTTTCTCGATGCCCCCCATCTCTTGCAGATTTAGATAACGATGGATTTATTGAAATTATAGCTGGTAGGATGAGCACAGAATCATATGGCAATCTTCTATATATAATGAATTTTGATGGGTCTTTATATGGAGAAGCACCTTACTATAGTTTTGGGGATGTCCACGGTCCTATAATTATCGGAAATATTGATGATGAAGAAGGAATGGAAATACTATATGATTCAAATTTTATAGAAGCACAGAACAAATTAGGCTTTATACAGGGAATTCATTGTGATGGTGATAGTCTTAACAGTTTTCCATTAAGACCTAAGGGATGTACAATGGCTAACTCTGGTGTATATGGAGATATCAATATAGATGGAATATTGGATTTAATATGCTACTCTTTTGATTCATCTGATATGGATAGCATTTGGGTTTATGCATACAATCTCGAAGTTCCCTATGATCCACTCCAAATAGAATGGAAAACCTACCAGTACGATTTCCAGCGATTGGGACAATATCATCCACCATATTCTTTCGACCCACCAACAAATGTTCAAGCTTCAGCAGATTCACATGGAATAAACCTATCATGGGTTCAACCTACAAATGAAAGAAATTATGCGTATTCAATATTCAGGGATAATAACCTTCTTACAAGGACACCCTATACAACCTTTTGTGATTCACTTGTGCAAAGTTATACAACCTATCAGTATTATATAAAATCTGTTTACGAGCAGGGATTTAGTCCACCTACAGAAATTATAGAAATAACGACAGATTCGATATCTGTAGATAATGAAATTCTAATGACATTATCATTATCAGCGTACCCCAACCCCTTCTCAACCTCTACCACCATTTCATATAATTCAACCACCAATTCACACGAATTATCACAAATTAAGATCTATAATATAAAAGGGCAACTGGTGCGGGAACTTCTCCCTGTCACTCCCTCTCCCGGTCTCCCCGTCTCTGTTACCTGGGATGGAAAAGATGAAAGCGGGAAAGAAGTGAAAAGCGGTGTGTATTTATATAAGATAAATAATAACGATGAACATATCGGCAAGGTTGTGAAGCTTCGCTAACGCTGCGCAATGAAGAGGGAGGAGAGAAGAGTGAAGAGTGATCCTCCTTCGTTGCACTTCAGTCTCCGCTCCGCTACGCCCCGACAGGACGGCGTGACAAGAAAGCGTGAGGAGTGAAAGTAACTCAACATTCCAATGTTGAGTACGCAAGATTGGAATCTTGCGTTACAGTTTTTAATGCTCTTATCATTCTGGACACATTCGTTTCACTAAGCATAAACTCCTGGAAGAAACTATTTGTCGAAAACGAGTTCATAAAGAATAGACTCTTCTACGCCTGCTCGCTGATCAGGTATGCTCAGAGTGACAATAATCTAAAAAAAGTCTATCACTCTCGTCTTCAAGTATAATTTAGGAACGAGTGAATAAAGAATTTCAGAAAGAAGCGGTGGAGAGTACGTCGTAATAACCTTTTAGGGTAAATTATTCCTCGGACGTAAAAAGTAAATTAACGCAAATTAATGAGGATTTTGACCCATCATTTTAAACTTTTTTTCACTTTTTTAAT
>JAGHCS010000004.1 GCA_021160355.1 Candidatus Cloacimonadota bacterium | reverse complement strand
GAGATACTATGAACATTACATTAAAAAACATGATCTTTTACGGCTATCATGGGCTTCATGAAGCTGAGAGAACTCTTGGGCAGCGTTTTGCCATCGATGTTACTGTTACCAGTGATCCCGACCTTGATGCAAAAGTGAAATCTCTTCAGGATACTATAGACTACACGCAGATATTTAAAGTCGTTAAAGAACATGTAGAAAATTATAAATATCATCTTCTAGAAAAACTCGCAAATGAGATCATCAATGCAATTCTCAAAAATTTTGTCCTTGTTCAGAACGTATCTTTGAAAATACGTAAAATAGCAGTACCGATCAATGGTACTCTTGATTGGGTCGAGCTGGAAATGCAACGAGAACAAGAAAAAAAGGAGTAGCTTTCGAAAACATTTTTATTAGTTTGGGTTCAAACCTTGGGAATAAGATACGGTTTATCGAATCAGCTATATCAGCTATACGAGATGAAAAAGTTATATCAGTGAAACGCATATCTTCGATCATAGAAACGAAACCTATCGGGAATATCCATCAACCGGATTTTTTGAATTGTATTATTCAATGTGATTCTGAACTGAGTCCTCTGGAGCTTATGCAGAAACTTTTAAATATCGAGAAAAATCTCGGGAGAAAGCGCAGAGAAAAGTGGGGACCTCGCACGATTGATTGCGATATATTGTTTTTTAATAATGAAATAACAGATACAGATGAACTGACAATCCCGCATCACGAGATAATGAATCGACCCTTTATTCTGCAACTAATGAATGAGTTAGCCCCGAAATTTATCCATCCAACACTAAATAAATCAATGGAACAGCTTTATGAATTTAATTAAAAATAAATTTATCACAGTCGAGGGAGTCATAGGCGTGGGCAAGACCACGCTGGCAAAATTGCTGGCAGAGAAACTTGAAGCACAGCTCATACTTGAAGTGGTGGAGGAGAATCCTTTTCTGCTTGAATTTTATGATGACATTGCAGGGAAGGCATTTCAGACACAGATGTTCTTTCTGCTCAGCAGATATCGACAGATGAAGAAATATTTCCAGATCGATGCATTTCAGACCAATATTGTGAGTGACTACATGTTCATGAAGGACAGCATTTTTGCTGATCTCACACTTAATGACGCAGAGCTGGCAATGTATAAAGCGCTATTTACTATACTCAATGACAAACTGGTTCAGCCCGATCTCATCATATATCTTTATGCTGATCTTGAACGCATAATAGACAGGATACATTACAGGAACCGTTCCTTTGAAAACAACCTACAGCCCGAATATCTTGCAAACCTTGCAGTTGCCTATGATAAGTATATTTCTACTCATACCGGATGCCCGATAATCAAGGTCGATACGAACAATATCAACTTCGTGAAGTCCCCTAAACAATTTGACAAATTACTGGTTGACATAAAAAAAGTGCTCCAAGATTGAATCCTATGAAAAACAAAATTTCAATAATCATTTTGGCAGCAGGCAAAGGCGTTCGCATGAAATCCGACTTACCGAAAGTAGCCCATTTACTCGCAGGTAAGTCACTTGTCGGGCGGGTAGTGACTACTGCTGAACATTTCAAACCTGAGAAGATCGTGGTTGTTGTCGGCTATAAAAAGGATGCTGTGATCGATTGCCTTTCTGGGTTTGATAACATTACTTTCGTGGAGCAAAAAGAGCAGCTTGGAACCGGTCACGCAGTGTATGTCACAAGAGAGAATTTTAAAGATTTTGATGGCATTGTTATAATCTTACCCGGTGATGTGCCGCTTTTAAAAGAAAGAACTTTGGAAGATCTTATAAAAATACATGAAGAAAAACATGCTGCAGCAACTGTGCTCACAGTAGACCTATACGATCCTACCGGCTACGGACGAATTGTTCGTACTAAAGAAGGATACGTCGAAAAGATAGTCGAGCATAAGGATGCGTCAGAAGAAATTCGGAAGATCAAAGAAATAAATACGGGAATTTTCTGTTTTGATTCCCGTGAACTTTTCTCTGTGCTTCCTAATGTTGGACAGGATAATTCACAGAACGAAATGTATCTCACCGATGCAGTGGAACTTTTAAGAAAAAAAGGCAAATCCGTTGCTGCCGTTAAAGTAAACGATCCGGTAGAGGTTGCGGGTATCAACTCAAAAGAACAATTACAGGAACTTGAGGATCAGTATCTTGCTCAGAAATAAATGAAAAAATTATACTCACCATGGCGAATCGATTACATTCTCGGTGAAAAAGAGAAGGAATGTATATTCTGTGCAAAACAGCAAGCAAATGATGATGAAGGGCATCTTATTCTGAAACGTGGTAAGTTCACCTTTATCATTATGAATCTTTATCCCTATAATAACGGACACTTGATGGTGGTGCCTTTTCGGCATGTGGCGCGTATGCAGGAGCTTACAGATGAAGAATTGTGTGAACTCGGCAAGATGACACAATTATGCGAACGAGCACTTACAGATGCATATCATCATGATGGACTGAACGTAGGTATGAATCTAGGAGAAGCAGCAGGTGCAGGCGTGGCAGATCATCTGCATATACATGTGGTTCCGCGCTGGAACGGTGATACCAATTTTATTTCTACGATTGGGAACACAAGAGTTATTCCCGAAAAAATGGAAGAAGCATATAAAAAATTGAAAAAAGTTTTTAACACCTATGAGTCTTAAACTCTCAAAATCCTTAAAAATCTTCTTGGCTTTTTTTTTATTCTCAATATACTATTCCTATGTCTAACGATAGTTTTAAGGACTTCGCAGGATGAGGAAATCCAGGAAATCGAGCCCATTCCTTATAATGAGATCACTTTACAGGTACTCAATGGATGCGGCAAAAAGGGACTGGCTCGCCAAGTACGAAATATACTCATTGATAGAGGTTTTGATGTGCTTTCATTTGATAATGCAGAAAAATTTCTCTATGAAAAGACCGTGATCATCATAAGAAATATGAATTATGATAAATTTTATATGTTATATAAGGAATTTCCTGTCCAAAAGGTATATAAGCAGATCAATGAACACTCTCTCTATGATTTTACGATAATCATAGGAAAGGATTATAAGCAAATTTTTGCACTATAAGTTTTTTATATGAAAGAAAATACTATAGAAGAAAAACTCGAGATCATCACTCAACTTGTTCGGGATAAAAAAGCCGAGAACATCATCATCCTTGATGTAGAAGGAACTTCCGACCTGACAGACCGGCTTGTCATTTGCAGTGGCGACGGTGATATACACACACGTACGATCGGGAAGTATATGATAGAAGAAGCAAAAAAGATGGGCGTACCTATCCACCATAAAGAGGGACTCGAAAATGGCAAATGGATACTGGTCGATTTTGGAGTTATCGTTGTGCACATCTTTGATAAAGAGACCAGAGATTATTATAAGCTTGAAGATCTCTGGGAAGAACTTGTCCGTAAAAGAAAAAAATTGAAGGAATCATAAGTGAGGTAACCTTGATAGAAATTATTAAAGAAAAGATATGGGAAAGTTTGAAAGCACTTGAGCTACAAACCCCCTCCAAATCCAAGATAAATGTAGAATATCCGAAGCACAAGAATCACGGTGATTATTCCTCGAACATCGCACTCAATCTTGCAAAAAAGATCAGACAAGCTCCTTGGACATTAGCAAAGAATCTTGCAAAACACCTTTCTACTGATCCTCTTTTCTCAGAAGTCAGTGCGGCGAAACCGGGTTTCATTAATTTTCACATTTCGAATAAAGTTCTTTATTCAATCCTTCAGGATATCAATAAATTTGGGCATGAATTCGGTACAAATTTCGCAAAGGGTGCAGGTAAAAGAGTGCTTATTGAATTTGTGAGTGCGAATCCTACAGGTCCGCTTAATGTGGTAAATGCTCGTGCTGCTGCGTTTGGTGATTCTCTTGCAAATATTCTGCTTGCTCAGGGTTATCATGTCGAAAGAGAGTATTATATTAATGACGCAGGTCATCAAATAGAATTGCTGGTTGAGTCCATAGAGAATGAGTTGAATCGACTGGAGGAAATAGAAGTAGAGGAACTCGAAGAGGGCTATAAAGGCGAGTATATAACAGAGATCGCAGCCCGTATTCTTGAAGCCGAAGGGACTACAATCCATCAGCTTTCAAAGAAGGATATGACACAGAAGATCAGTGATCTTGCATTGGATATTCTTATCAATGACCAAAAGGATACCCTTTCGTTATTCGGAGTATGCTTCGATAACTGGATATCAGAAAATGAACTTCGCCAAAAGGGAAGCGTCGAAGATGTGCTTGCATATCTTTCTGAAACTGAAAAGATCTATGACAAAGACGGAGCAGTTTGGTTGTGCAGCAGTGAATTTGGTGATGTGAAAGACCGTGTCATTATGCGCTCGGACGGCACTGTGACCTACCTTGTACCTGATCTTGCATATCATATCACGAAATATAAGCGTGGATTTGACCGCATCGTTGACATCCTTGGTCCTGATCATCACGGGCATATTCCCAAGCTTAAAGCGGGTATCGCAATCCTTGGATATAAGCCCTCTCTAATGCAGTTCATCCTGCTTCAGCATGTGACCATTCTCATCAATGACGAAAAGGTAAAGATGTCAAAAAGGGAAGGGAAGCTCATTACTCTCAGGCAACTTATTGACGAAGTCGGCACTGATGCTGCAAGATTTTTCTTCCTGATGAGGAAATCGAACACACCTCTTGACTTTGATATCGAGCTTGCCAAAAAACGCACTGCTGAAAATCCGGTCTATTATGTCCAATATGCTCATGCACGCATTGCGAGTATTGAAAAGAATGCACGCAAAGAAAAACTCAAGATATCTGATTTCAAACCGAAATATCTGCACCGTCTTAGTCACGACGAGGAGCTGAACATCATCCGCACACTCATGAAATATCCTGAACTTGTTACGCATATCAGTTCAAGCTATGATGTGAATTTACTCACCACATATTTGATCGATCTGGCGGGAGAATTTCATAAATATTACCAAAAATATAAAATAGTAAATAAAAGATATAAAGAGCTTTCTCTTGCGCGCCTATTTCTGTGTAAAGCAGTGCAAACTGTTATCAAAAACGGGCTCACATTACTTGGGATTTCTGCACCGACAAAAATGTGATGGATGAGGATTTCAGTCAAAACTTGAGTTAAGAATCAGCCAGGTTGAAACCTGACTTAAGGATTGAGGGAAAGATAAATAACCACACTTCTTCACTGCGTTTCAGTCTTCGCTACGCTACGCCCCGACAAGACGCCGTTGCAGGCGCAGATTACATTGACTATTGATGAGTACGAGAAAGTTCCTCCCTTTTATGAGAAGGAGTTAGGAATAGAATTTATTGTTGATGTTGTTGGTGAAAAAAAATATTATAAACTTCAATTTGAAAAAGGGAAATGGCTATACATTGTTTTTGTGGGACACGATACTTT
>JAGHCS010000146.1 GCA_021160355.1 Candidatus Cloacimonadota bacterium | reverse complement strand
GCTAATAGGTGTAGAGTGGCTTTGCGAAAATTGTCTTCCTTTCGCAAAGTTATACATTCCTCTAAATGTATTTTCAAAATTTGCGGGGAAATCTCCTATATTAAGAGGAGTACCGCTTTAGCCGGGAGGTGTGTTATATTTTAATGGGCGCAAAATTTCAATTGTGGGATTGGATTCTTTAAACCATTGCGAAGGTTGGAAAGAAACCATTCGCAAGGTTCAGATACCAAACGGCTGATTAGGGGCAATCAGCCCTACTCACAAAATTTATGTTAGGGGTTAGTTCTTTCCTAAAAAATTATGCTACACTACACTAAAATCTTAAATTTTTTGACAAAGAAATATCCCTTCAAAATTCTTTCACTCAATCTGTGGGTGATTAGCTCAGATGGTTAGAGTGCTACGTTGACATCGTAGAGGTCACTGGTTCGATTCCAGTATCACCCACCATTTTAAATTAAGGGGAACAAAATGCTCCACATATACACAGGCAACGGCAAAGGCAAGACCACTGCTTCTCTCGGATTGGCAACACGATTTCTTGGGCACAAGAAAAAAGTATGCATCATCCAATTCATGAAAAAAAATATTGAATATGGAGAGATCACTTTCTTTGAAAATATCCCGAACATTGATATTATCCAGTTCGGCACTCCCGATTTTGTTGATAAAAAGAATCCAAAAAAGATCGACATCGAAGAAGCAGTGAAGGGTTTTGATAAAGCAAAAGAAGTCATCCTGAGTAACAAATATGACCTGGTCATCCTGGATGAATTGAATGTTGCACTGAACTTTGATCTTGTATCACTCGAAGAAGTTCTTCCATTCATAAAGGTTCATAAAGATAAGCTGGAACTCGTGATAACCGGCAGGTACGCTTCTGAAGAACTCATAGAAATTGCTGATCTGGTTACCAATATGGAAGAGATAAAGCACTATTATCAAAAGGATATTTTTGCACGCGAGGGTACGGAATATTAAAAAAATATTCAAACCATTTGACGTAAAAAAATTGAGTGTCCCAAATTATACCATCCTGAAGATTAACTGCTAAAGGATGCTGAATCTAATCACGGAGGAATTCAATGGAGCTTTCTGATAATGCTCGTGCAGTGCTGAAAAAAAGATATTTCAAAAAAGATCAGATGGGTGATATTATTGAGGACGAAAAGGCTATGCTTACCCGCGTGAGTGAGAACATTGCAGGGGGGAATAAAGAGAAAGCAAAGCGTTATTTCAACATCATGAATAGCTGCTATTTCCTGCCCAATTCTCCCACTCTTATGAATGCAGGAAACGATCTACAGCAGCTTTCCGCTTGTTTTGTGCTTCCTATCAAAGACAGCATGCACAGCATTTTCGATGCGGTAAAGAATGCAGCACTCATTCATAAAAGCGGTGGAGGGACTGGTTTTTCGTTTTCTAATCTCCGTGAACATAATGCACGTGTCGGATCGACCAGCGGGGTTTCAAGCGGTCCGATAACCTTTATGAAAGTTTTCAATTCCGCAACCGATGCAGTTAAACAGGGGGGAACACGCCGTGGCGCAAACATGGCAATCCTCAATATCGACCATCCAGATATTATAGATTTTATCAAAGCAAAAGAGAAAAATACAGAACTGACAAATTTCAATATAAGTGTCGGGCTTACTGAAACATTTATGGATGCAGTGAAGAACGACGAAGAATATGAACTCATCGCACCTCATACCGGCAAAGTTAAAAAACGCCTAAAAGCCCAGGACGTCTTCGAACTTATCGTTGAAATGGCTTATAAGAACGGCGAGCCCGGTATCGTGTTCCTGGATCGGTTGGATAGATATAATCCCACACCCAAAGATGGAAAGATCGAAGCAACAAATCCTTGCGGAGAGCAGCCCCTGCTTGCTAACGAAGCATGCAATCTCGGATCCATCAATCTGGCGCTCATGGTGAAGAACGGAGCTATTGACTGGGACCTTCTCAAGCAAACAGTATATACTGCTGTAGATTTTCTCGATGATGTGATCGACCGTTCTGCATTTCCTCTTCCCGAGATCGAGAAACAGGTTAAGAAAAACAGAAAGATAGGATTGGGTATCATGGGTTGGGCTGACCTGCTTCTTCAACTTAATATCGCTTACTGCTCTGACGAAGCAACGGACATGGGTAGAGAGATCATGGAATTCGTAGATTACTACTCGAAAGAACGCTCGATGCAGCTCGCTGTCGAAAAAGGATCATTCCCAAATTTTAGCCAGAGCATCTATAAAAAGGGCACTTTTTTACGGGAAGGTTATAAGATGAACTGGGCTGATCTTATTGCCGAGATCAAAGAAAAAGGCATTCGCAATGCCACGACTACTACTATTGCTCCCACAGGAACGATCAGTATGATCGCGGATACCTCAAGCGGAGTCGAGCCCATTTTTTCATTAGTATATATTAAAAATGTGATGGACGGCGAGAAACTACTCTATGTGAATAAATATTTTGAAGAAATCGCACAGGAACGAAAATTCTATTCTAAAGAAATAATGGAGAAGATTTCGGAAAAGGGCTCGCTCCAGGAGATAGATGAAGTTTCTGATGACGTGAAACGCGTATTTGTTACTGCTCATGACATTACTCCCGAGTGGCATATCAGGATGCAGGCTGCATTCCAGGAATTTGTTGATAACGCAGTTTCCAAAACAATCAATTTCCCGAACTATGCCACGAAAGAGGATATTTACACTTCATACATGCTTGCCTATCAGCTAGGCTGCAAAGGTGTGACGGTTTATCGTGACGGCAGCAGAGATGAACAGGTGCTTAATGTAGGCAAAAAAATGCGCGAACATGACCGCACAAGGATTGAACCGCGCCATCGTCCCGAAACGACATTTGGTGTGACAAAAAAAGTGAATACCGGTTGCGGGCATCTTTATGTTACTATAAATATCGATGAGACCGGTCCTTGCGAGGTCTTTACGCAAATGGGCAAGGTAGGCGGGTGTGCTTCAGCTCAGCTTGAAGCAATTGCACGTTTGATATCGCTCGCGCTCCGCTCGAATGTGAAGGTGGAATCTATTGTAAAACAGCTTCGGCTTATAAGGTGTCCTGCGCCAATGTGGTCAAAGGGCAAAAAGATACATTCCTGTGCCGATGCGATTGCAAATGCACTTATTGAATTTCTCGAACAGGACGGTAACGGACTAAAGAAAACCAAGGAAGCTGCAGGAAAAGACCAACTAAAGGTCATCGTTGAAAGCCCTTCCTATGATGAGACCACGCCAGTTGGTTCGATGTGTCCGGAATGTGGCGCAACTCTTGAATTTAAAGAGGGATGTAAAACCTGCCCTATCTGCGGCTGGTCAAAGTGCAGCTAAAATATTATTAGGGGATATACCATGAAAAAAATTATTGTGCTAATTTTTATCTTATTAGTGTACGCTTCACTCTTTGCGCTCGAACCGCATTTTATGCAACAACCTGCAATTTCACCTGACGGAACCACGATTTGTTTCTCCTATATGTCAGATCTCTGGACTGTTCCAATCGAAGGTGGAGAAGCGAAAAGACTCACGGTTTCCAAAGGAAATGATTCCTATCCATCTTATTCACCGGACGGAAAAACTATTGCCTTTAACTCGAATCGTGATGGATTCTGGGGAACGTATCTTATACCCGCAGAAGGTGGCACAGCTGAATGCATATCTAAAGAAAGAGTTACTGTCGTGGACTGGTTCTCAAACGGGAAAAAAGTCCTTGCGAGTCGATATGAACTACCTAACGGTTGGAATTTTATAGAAGTCCCTCTTGATGGCACTCATCCAACATTGATCACTGAAATCGGCAGCAGTCTTGCTCAGCTCACTCCAGATAATAAAAAGATCATTTACAGCAATAGGGGGTATGACACGCGTGAAAGATATGTAGGAAGTGTCAACGGTCAGATCTGGGAATATAACATAAAAGAAAAATCCTATACTCAGCTTACCGATACTGAATATACAGAAAAATATCCCGTATGCTCATACGTGAACAACCGTATCTACTTTGTTGGTGCGGATTTCGTGAAAGAGAATAGAGCGGTTTTTCAGATCTATTATGTTGAAGGAATGGATTTTTCCCATCCTCAAAAACTCACTGATTTCGATTATTGGTCTGCCACACAACTTTCTATTGCGCGTCAAAATGACAACATGGTTTTTAAAAGGTTTGATGAGCTGTGGTCATACAATGCACAATCAGAAAAATATAAAAAAATACCAATTGAGATCAAACAGGATTTTCTTAAGAGCTTCGAGGTTACAAATGAATACATCAATCAGGCATCTAACTTTTCTATTTCCCCGAATGGGAAAATGATTGCCTTTACCTATAAATTTGATCTTTTCGCGATGCCTGAAAAGGGTGGAGAGGTCAAGCAGTTGACCAAAACCCAAAAAGGTATAGAGAGTATTGCAATTGCCGATGATAATCAGACGATCTATTTTACAAGCTCTGATATGGGAAATATGCAACTATATAAAACCAATATTAAAAAACCTGATAACTTTGATAAAATTTCCTGGTTCAAAGATAGGTACGTACAGGATATTGCTTATGAAGAAGATATGGGACTGTTTGTGCAATACTCGGACGAAAAAGCAAGAAATCAAATTGCACTTGTAAAAAATGAAGACGAAAAAGTGGAAAAGCTGATCACGGACCAGGTTGTGAGTTCGAGATTCTCAGTAAGTCCTGATAAGAAATTTGCACTCTATTTTGTACTCACTCCCGGTACATGGGATGAGATCCTCTATCTTTATAATTTTGAAACCAAAGAAAAAACATCTCTTTATCCCTATCATGGAAACATGCATTCACTCATCTGGGGTAAGCAAGGAGCATATGTTTTCTTCAATAGAAATCAGGATATCTGCAGAATGGAACTTCATGCAAAAGAGGATTTCTGGGATTATAAAGATTACTGGAAAGATATTCTGAATCCTGAAGATGAGGATAAGGAAGGTAAGGATAAAAAATCAAAAAAGAATAAAGATAAGGATGCTGAAAAAGAGGATGATGTAAAAGATAGTGTAGAAGAAGATAGCATAAATGTCACTATCGATTTAGAGGATATCAGAAAGCGTGTAAAGGTGATAACTTCCAAACTGGGAGACAACTACCTTATTGCAACAGATAAAGATAGTATTTTATATTATGTTAATCGTTCGCAAGATGATGATAATTATTCACTGAGGAAAGTAGATTATGAAGGAAAAAAGGACGAGGAGATCACCACATTTTTTTCTCGTCCCCGCCATATGATATATAATAAAAAAAATGATTGCTTCTATTGTATTGAATCAGAATCCTTGAAAAAAATCACAACAAGTGGCACGATTGAAACGCTTGAAAATAAATTTGAATACAAATATAATACCCTCGCTTTAAATAAAACTGTGTTTGAGCAGGCATGGAAAGCTTTCCAAATGGGTTTCTATGATCCTGATATGCATACTATTGATTGGGATAAGGCGTTCAAAACGTACTATCCTTATATGGACTACGCCTACTCACCGGAAATCATGGAAGAGATCTACTCTGAAATGATGGGTGAAGTAAATGCCTCTCATACTGGCTTTTATGCACGGAACGATAATCCTGTCCCACAACATGATATAGCTTACGGCGGATTTTTACTTGATTTTAAAGATATTCCAAAAAAAGGTATCAAATTCAAAAAGATCTACAGAAAATCCAAACTTAATAAGCCCTACAATATCAAACCGGGAGATGTTCTTCTTGAGGTCGATGGAGTAGAAATAACTGAAGATACTCCAATCACTCCGTTATTTTTTAACAAGATAGATGAAAAAATCACTATGAAGATCCAGACACCGGATAGCATCGCAACTGTAGCATTCAAGGGACTTAGCTGGTGGCAGAATTATATGATGAACTATGATAACTGGGTAGAAGACCGCAGAGAAATCGTAAACGAACTCACTGATGATAAAATCGGTTATGCTCATATCAGAAATATGGGATGGGGTTCATATGAGGATTTTGTGCAGGATGTCTTTGCTAATAACTGGCAAAAAGATGCGCTTATAATCGATGTACGTAATAATCCGGGCGGCTGGATACATGACTGGCTTATAGAATTGCTTACTAAAAAGCCCTATGCCTTTACCACGAACAGAATATTCAACGTAGAAAAACAAAACTTTCCCGGAGATACATGGACCAAACCAACGATCCTGCTCATCAATCAAAATTCATTTTCCGATGCAGAAATATTCCCGAATATCTATAAACATTTTAAGCTGGGAAAAGTCATAGGTATGCCCACAAGCGGATCTGTAATAGGGACAGGGCACATCAACTTTATGGATGGATCGAGCATGCGTATGCCTGGTAATGGCTGGTATTCTGCGGATAATGTAAACATGGAAGGTACGGGGGCAAAACCTGATATATATCTTGACTTAACTAATGAACAAAAAATTGCTGATGATGATGTTCAGTTGAAAAAAGCAATAGAAGAAATATTAAAGGAACTTAAATAAAACGGAGGATACATGAAAAATAAAGGATGCGTTATTGCGATAATTATTGTTGTTATTCTGGCGATTATTGCGGTGTCCCTATATGCCTATATCAAAGGCAAATACAACTCCTTTGTACAGGAACAGCTCGATGTTGAAAATAATTGGGCTGAAGTAGAGAACCAGTTGAAGAGACGCTATGATCTTATTCCAAATTTAGTGGAAACAGTCAAGGGTTATGCTTCACATGAAAAAGATGTATTTACGCAGGTGACAGAAGCACGCGCAAGTGTCGGCAAAGCTGAGACACGCCAGGAATCGATCGATGCGAATAACCAACTAACTGGCGCTCTCTCCCGGCTCTTGGTGACGGTTGAAGCCTATCCCGAGCTCAAAGCGAACCAGAACTTCATCCGACTTCAGGACGAACTTGCCGGAACGGAAAATAGGATCGCAGTTGCTCGACGAAGATATAATGAAGCGGTCACTTTCTATAATAAAGACATTTCTATTTTCCCGAACAGTCTCTTTGCGGGAATTTTCAATTTTGATAAAGAACCTCTTTACAAGATAGACGAAAGCGAAAAAGAAACCCCGCAAGTTAAATTCGACTAACAATGTCTTTTCACTCATTTATTGAGAAGCATTGGGTAAAGAGAAGCATTCTCTCATATTTCTTTTTACCCCTTGCTTTTCTTTTTTCTCTGGTTCTTACGTGTAGAAGAAATCTGTATAAATGGAAATTATTCAGGAAATACAGATCTCACACATTTATTATATCTGTGGGAAATCTTACAATTGGCGGGAACGGGAAAACTCCATTCACGATCCTGCTTGCACGAGCTCTTCAAGAAGAGGGAATGAATATTGCCGTCTCACATCGCGGTTATAAAGGTGCGTATGAAAATACCATCAAACTGATCTCTGATGAAAATAAAATATTTGAGTATGCGCTACAAGCCGGAGATGAGCCCTTGCTTCTTGCTCATAACCTGAAAGGAATTCCTGTTGTTGTGGGAAAGAATAGAAAATCTGCAGTCAGATTATTGGAAGAAAAAATTCATCCGGACGTCATAATTCTGGATGACTCATATCAGCATATCAAGGTACATCATGATTTTGATTTTCTTCTTTTCAATGCGAAAAATCCAATAGGGAACGGATTTCTCACACCAGCCGGTATGCTCCGCGAGCCCTTAAAATCTATAAAATATGCTGATTGTTTTGTACTTAATGATATAAAAGGTGAATGCAGTGTCCCACAGATATTTGAAAAATATTCCACACCTTTCCTCTCAACTTCATATCGCATTGATTATTTTGTCCGTTATATGGATTTAACGAAGAATTTCTCTTCATTCTTTGCCGGGAAGAAAATATTTCTGCTCTCTGGAATCGGAAATCCTACCTCTTTTGAGAACAGCATAAAAGAGCTCGATATAAAATTTGCACATCATTACCAATTTAGTGATCATTATGAGTACTCAAAAGATGACATAGCTCGTATTATAAAAAAGACAGAAAACCAGAAAATCGATGCGATCATTACAACAGAGAAGGATTTTGTGAAATTGAAGGAACTGGATTTTAATATGGAAAGATTTTACTTCGCAAAACTCGAAGTAAAGATCAATGAAATGGATATTTTTAATGGCATTCTCGGTAAATTAAAGAAGGAAATCGGTGCATGAAATTCATAGACACTCACGCTCATCTGCAATTTGATTCCTATGATAAAGATAGGGAAGAGGTCATCTCTCGTGCATTTGCAAAGGGCATCAAGACGATCATTAATGTGGGAATCGATGAGGTAACCTCAAGAAAAGCAATTGAATTGGCACATAATCATTCCAATCTCTATGCTGCTGCTGGCTGGCATCCACACGATGCGGAATCCTATGATGAGAAAATCCTATTGGAATTACTAACTGATAAATCCGTGGTAGCACTTGGAGAGATCGGGCTTGATTATTACAGAAACCTGAGTCCGAAAGATGTGCAAAAAAAAGTATTCCAGGCACAGCTTAAAATTGCAGCCGAAAAAAACATGCCCACAATAATTCATGACAGGAATGCTCACGAAGATGTATTTAATATGATAAAGAAATATAACCCTGAACGCGTGGTTTTTCATTGCTTTTCAGGTGATTATAATTTTGCACGGGATGTGCTCGAACAAGGATGGTTTATATCGTTTACCGGTTCTGTCACTTTTGACAAAGGTCATTATTTCGGAACGATTCGGGATGTGCCGGATGACAGGTATTTTGTGGAAACCGATGCGCCTTTCCTTACTCCCTATCCGTATCGTGGAAAGAGAAATCGACCAGAATATGTTGAATATATTATTCAAAACATTGCAGAAATCAAGGGGAAAAGTCCCAACGAAATTGCTCGTCAAACCACAGAAAATGCAGAGAACTTTTTCTCATTGCATAAAAAACTTGATTAGAATAAAACAAGAT
>JAGHCS010000222.1 GCA_021160355.1 Candidatus Cloacimonadota bacterium | reverse complement strand
GTCCAAAGCTAAATGCGTTTATTAAGAGTACAAAATAATGAATAATTTCAATCATAAATTTATTATTAATCAATCTTTAAATACCGAATTTCAAATTTCGAGTTTCCAGTTTCAAGTTTCAAATTTCAAATTTCGAATATCAGCTCCAAGGAGTTTTTAATGAGATATTGGGAAAAGCCCTTTGGGAAAGAAAAACCCAAAACTATAAGAGGAGAGATCCATATCATCCCAGATAGATGCAAAGGATGCTCCTTCTGTATCGAGTACTGCCCCAGAGATGTACTTGAACTCTCCAAGGAATTTAACAAAAAGGGATATCATCCTCCCGTTGTCGCAAAACCGGACAGATGTACTTTTTGTGGCTTATGTGAAATGATCTGTCCTGATTTTGCAATATTTGTAACTGAGAAGGAGGAGTAGTGTTTCAAAAATCCCGATTACATGGTGAATTTTTCATGCAAGGTGATATTGCCTGTGCAGAAGGCGCACTTGCAGCCGGTTGCCGTTTCTTTGGCGGTTATCCCATTACTCCCGCATCAGAAATTGCAGAACGTATGGCTATGAGACTTCCGCTTCTTCGCGGCGTATTTATACAATATGAAGACGAGATCGCATCCATGGCAGGGATACTCGGCGCTTCTTGGGCTGGTATGAAATCCATGACCGCAACCTCCGGACCGGGCATCTCGCTTATGAACGAGAATATCGGTCTTGGCATGATGATGGAAGCCCCTTGCGTTGTGGTGAATGTTCAAAGAGGTTCGCCTTCTACAGGACTTCCAACGACCTGGGGACAATCCGATATGATGCAGGCACGCTGGGGTTCGCATGGTGACTACGGAAGTATTTCTCTTGTACCGAATTCCCCCCAGGAGTTCTTCGATCTGACAATTACTGCTTTCAACTTTTCTGAGAAATACAGATTACCTGTTTTCCTTATGGCAGACGCCCTCGTGGGACACATGACTGAGAAAGTTGTTATTCCAAAAGTGGAAGAACTTGAGATTATTAACAGAAAATATACGAACAAAACTCCCAAAGATTATCTTGCTTACGATTACGATGAAAGTCTTATTCCCGATTTCGCAAAAGCCGGTGATGGATATCGTTATCATACCACAGGACTCACCCATGATAGACGTGGTTATCCGGACATGACCGTTGAATGCCAGGAAGAACTCGTACCTCGTTTAGTCAACAAGATCAAAAATAATATAAATGATATTTCTCTGACTGAAGAATATGATATCGAGAGAGCAGATGTGATAGTAATTTCCTATGGAATTACATCTCGAACAATTCTCCCGGCGATAACTATGGCAAAGAAAAAGGGAATTAAAGTCGGATATCTGCGTTTGAAAACAGTATGGCCTTTCCCGGATGAAAAAATTCGCAAACTTTCTGAAAAAGTTGCAGGTTTTGTTGTTCCTGAAATGAATCTCGGTCAAATATCACTTGAAGTGGAGCGTTGTGCACACAATAATTCACTTGTCAAACTCGTTCCGCATCCCGGTGGTGGCATACATAAGTTTGAAGATGTGCTACACGCAATCGAAGAGGTCGTACATGGCAAATAATACAGCTCAAATCATACAAGAAAAATCCCATCCAATGGAAGATCTCCTGAGGATGGACAGAATGCCTCATATCTGGTGCTCCGGATGCGGGCTTGGCTCGGCAGTAACAACCTTTGTCGAGGGATTGAAAAAAGCAGGTGTATCCTATGATAAAACTGCCATAGTTTCCGGCATCGGCTGTACCGGACGTGTGGCAGGTTATCTTCGGCTTGATTCCTATCATACAACGCACGGAAGAGCAATACCTTTTGCAACAGGGCTTAAACTTGCAAATCGCGATCTCACAGTATTTGTGTTTTCGGGCGATGGTGACCTTTTTGCAATCGGAGGAAACCACCTCATCCACGCAGCCAGAAGAAATGTTGATATAAATGTTATCTGCGTAAATAACTTTATATACGGCATGACCGGTGGACAAAATGCTCCTACCACTCCTCTTGGGGCATATAGTTCTACTGCTCCCTATGGCAACTATGAGATGCCCTTCAACCTGGTTGGGCTTGCAGCAGCATCTGGTGCGAGTTACGTGGCTCGTTGGACTACCGCACATGCACGTCGATTGACAAACTCTATTGCAACTGCTGCGAACAAAAAGGGATTCTGTTTCATCGAGATCGTTTCGCCTTGCGCTACGGTTTTTGCGCGAAAAAATATGGGCGGGACAGGGCTGGACCTACTCAAAGAATTCCAGACCCGCGCTATTATTGATCATGATGCTGATCCTACACAAATACCTCTTAGTATGGATAACGAGATCGTGTGTGGTGAATTTGTAAATGAGGACAGACCCACTTTCTGGGAAAATGTCCAGGGCGGTATTAAAAACCGATTAGAAAAGTTTTCAAACTGGGAAGAGATGCAAAGCAATTCCAGAAAAATTACTCACAAAAAAGATCGAAAATACACTTCTAGTATAGATGTTTAATGATCAGGAGCAATACATGAGTGAACTCAGAGTTAAAATATCAGGATTTGGCGGACAAGGCATTATCCTCTCTGCCTTCATCGTTGGAAAAGCAGCTTCAATATATGATCAGCAACACTCATCCATGACCCAGGCATACGGTCCAGAAGCTCGTGGCGGTGCTTGTAGCTCGCAGGTTGTAATTTCATCCAAAAATGTTGAATATCCACTTGTTAATACTGCCGACGTTCTCCTTGCAATGTCTCAGGAAGGATACGATACTTTTCTACCAATTCTGAAAAAAGGTGGTATCCTCTTATACGACACTGATCTGGTGGAAAATTTACGATCACATAAAGATTTTATCGCAAAAGGAATCCCGGCAACTCGTTTCGCTGAGGAACTTGGCAAAAAGATCGTTGCAAACATTGTCATGCTGGGATTTGCCACAAAACAGGCAAAGATCGTTTCCCCCGATGCAATGAAGGGAGCAATCGCTGATTCTGTACCCAGCAAATTCACTGACCTGAATATGAAAGCATTTCAGGCAGGTTATGATTATAATGAGGAACAGTAATGACTTTAAAGATCACTCGCGAAAACATAAAAAATTCACTCGTTGATAAAATCGAAGATATCTCCGGACAAAATGTATTTGATTGTTATCAATGTGGTATTTGCTCATCCGGCTGCCCGGTTACAGACTATATGGACTTCCCACCCAACCAGGTCATGCGTCTTGTTCAATTCGGTTGTGTGGATGAAATACTTAATTCAAAGACTATCTGGATCTGTTCGACATGCCTGCAGTGCTCAACACGCTGTCCAAAAGGTATCGAGGTAGCAAAAGTTATGGAAGCACTTCGCACTATCAATCTTCGACAGCGTGGTGGAACGCTTAATCCGGATGATCTTAAATCAAAAGAACTCAAAGATCTTCCGCAAATTGCATTGGTCAGTGCATTTCGTAAGTTAACAGGATAAATTTATGAGAAGACAGAATACAGAATACAGAAGTCAGAATGATGGCAAGCCGGCAAGAAGCTTTCAAGAATTAATTGTTTGGCAAAAAGCACACCAATTCGTCTTGTCGCTATATAAATATACTGCCAATTTCCCGCAAATAGAAACCTCTGGATTAACTTCTCAATTTAGACGAGCTGCAATATCTATACCTGCCAATATTGCAGTGGGCTTTAAGAAAGGAAGAAAAGATAAAGTCAGGTTCTTTAATATAGCTCAAGAATCACTTGAAGAATGTAGATATTATTTAATTTTATCAAAAGATCTTGGATATGGAGACGATAGCGAAATGTCTGATCTGCTCATAGAAGTTAGCAAATTGCTCTCATCTTACATCAAATCAGTTCAAACCTCATTATCAAAAAACGAATCTCCTGACTCCTGACTCCTGTCTTCTGACTTCAATTAATATATAATTTAAAAGGAATATAGTATGAAATCAGGATATTTCCCAGGCTGCACCCTGAAGACAAATGCAAAGAATTTCGAAGATTCCGCTATGCAGATCATGGAAATTCTCGGACAACCTCTCGAAGAGATGGCAAACTGGATCTGCTGTGGTACTGTGTTTTCTATGACGACAGATGATCTAATGCTCCAGCTTTCTTCGATCAGAAATCTGCTTCGTGCTGAAAATCAGGGATATGATGAACTTGTAGCACTTTGCAGCATGTGTTATAACACACTGAAAAGAGCTAAAGAATTTATTCTTAATGACGAAGAAAATTTGCGAAAAGTTAATGACTTTATGTACAAAGAAGAGTCCACATTCAAGGGAACTACTGATGTCGTGCATCTTCTTAGCATACTTAAGGACAGAATCACTTTTGATGAAATTCAAAAGAAAGTCACAAAACCCTTGAAAGATCTGAAGATAGGCGCTTACTACGGTTGCCTTCTCCTACGCCCCAAAGAACTTGCAATCGATGATTTTGAAGATCCATCTATAATGGAAGAGCTGGTAGATACACTTGGTGGAGACGGTATCGTATTTCCCTACCGGTTGGAATGCTGCGGAGCATATCAAACCATTATCGAAAAAGATGTGACAATAAAAAGAACGTATGAGATCATTAATTCTGCCCGAGAAGCTGGCTGTGAAGCCCTTATTACAAGCTGCCCTTTATGTGCATTCAATCTTGATCAAAGGCAAAAGGAAACATCTGAAGAATTTTTAGAATTTTCGACTATGCCGGTATTCTATTTCACTGAACTTATGGCTCTTGCCTTCGGAATTAAGTGGAATAAAGATTGGACGAAACTACACTATGTAAATCCCGAACCTTTCCTGAAAAAAAAGGGTTTGATATAATAGAAGAAAGATGAAGAAATGAACAAGATTGGAGTATTTGTTTGTCATTGCGGAGATAATATTGCCGGTACAGTCGACGTGGAGAGAGTTGCCAAAGAAATTGCTAAATATGATGGAGTAGCCCATAGTGTTGATTATACTTTTATGTGTTCTGACCCGGGCCAAAAAATGATAAAAAGCGCTATACAAGAAAAAAAATTGGATGGCGTAATTGTAGCAAGCTGTTCCCCCACAATGCACGAAGGAACATTTAGAAAGGCGGCAGCATCAGCCGGATTAAATCCATATCAATGCGAAATTGCCAATATAAGAGAGCAATGCAGCTGGGTCCATTCCGATAAAGAAAAAGGCACTCAAAAAGCAATTCTTATTATAAAATCCATGATCGAAAAGCTAAAGATGAATGAGCCGCTGTATCCCGAATCAATGCCTACTAATAAAAATGTATTAGTAATTGGTGCTGGGATTGCTGGGATTCAAGCTGCCCTGGATATTGCTGAAGCTGGACATAAAGTATTCCTTGTTGAGAAAAAACCCTATATCGGCGGTCACATGATCCAACTTTCAGTGACTTTCCCAACACTCGATTGCTCACAATGTATTCTCACCCCAAAAATGGTGCAGATTGACCAAGATGAAAATATAGAACTTTTTGTAAATAGCGAAGTAGAATCAATAGATGGGGCAGTAGGCAATTTCAAAATAAAGATTAAGAGAACAGCACAATATATTAATCCTGACATCTGTACCGGATGCGGAGATTGTGTTGACACATGCCCTGTACTTGTTCCGGACGAATATGAAGAAGGACTTTCATACCGAAAAGCCGTATATATGTCCTTCCCTCAGGTAATACCATACACTTATACATTAGATATTGATAGCTGTCTTGGTTTAGACCCTATAGCTTGTGGAAAATGTAAAGAAGCATGCAAGGAAAATGCAATTAATTATGACTTGAGAGATGAGATCATTGAAAAAACAGCAGGGGCAGTAATAATTGCAACAGGATATGATCAATATCCTATGGAAAACATTGGTGAATACGGGTACGGGAAATATCCTGATGTTGTAAGTGGACTTCAATTTGAAAGACTCATTTTTGCAGTTGGTCCTTCGGGTGGTAAAATGATACGTCCTTCTGACGGGAAGCCGGTTAAGGAAATTGCTTTTATTCAATGTGCCGGCTCGCGTGATCCCGAAAGACACCTTTCACATTGTTCTAAAATATGCTGTATGTATACTGCTAAGCAGGCAAAAATGTTTAAGACAAAAGTTCCTGATGGACAGGCATATATTTATTATATTGATACCAGAGCTGCAGGAAAAGACTATGAAGAGTTCCTTCAAAAAGCACAATCTGATCAAAGATTGATTTATATACGCGGTAAAGTTTCCAGGATTTATAAAGAAAAAGATAAGATGGCAATCAGTGCTTATGATACTCTCTCCAGCAAAAAAATAGACGCAAAAGTCGATATGGTTGTTCTTGCTTTAGGATTAGTTCCAAGTCCTGGAACTGCAGAATTGGCGCACAAATATAATCTTTCTGTAGGAACTTCTGGTTTCCTCTCGGAAGCACATCCAAAATTAAGACCTGTTGAGTCGGTAAATTTAGGATTTTTCCTTGCAGGAACATGTCTTGGACCGAAAGATATCCCCGAAACCGTTGCCCAGGCATCAGGAGCTGCTTCAAAAGCACTCGCTCTCTTAGCGCATGATAGTGTGGAAAAATCACCAATTATTGTGCAAGTTGATGCCGAGAAATGCGATGGATGCGGAAGGTGTGCAGAGGAATGCATTTTTGATGCGATCACAATTGATAAAATCCAAAACATCGCTGTCATAGACGAAATGAAATGTAAAGGATGTGCCTACTGCATTCCCGAATGCCCCCATGGTGCAATTGAGCAAAAGAATCTCTCTGATCTGCAAATCTACAACATGATTAATGCTATACTAACTAAAGATAAAAAGACTGAAACATTTGAGCCGAAGATTATCTGCTTCTTAAGTGAGATAGGTCCTTATCAGGCAGCAGATCTTGCGGGAACCGGAAGAATGGAATACAGACCTAATGCATTCATAATCAAAGTTCTTTCAATATCAATGCTTAATGAAAATCACATTCTCTACGCACTTAAACATGGAGCTGACGGCGTTCTGATCAGTGGAAGTCATCCCGGCGAATCTCCTTATCCTGGTGCATGCCTTAAAGCAAAAGAGAGAATAGACCTTATAAAGAGTAAAGTGAAGAATGCTGGATTGGATCCAAACAGAATACGATTAGAATGGTATGCCGGTAGGCAAGCAAAAGGGCTAGCCACCTATGTTGATAACTTTGTTGAATATCTCAAAATGACGGGTCCGGCTGATTCCGCTAATTGGAGATCGCTGAACTAAAAAATAAATATGAAATTATTAAAAAAAATGATTGTGACTCTTAATGAAGAAATGCTACACGCTTATAGTCGTGAATGCTTATTCGCATTCCAGATCGTATGTAGTCAAAATATGGCGATGTCATGAAAAAATCATATTATATTTATCCCAACCCCCTATTAAAAAAATAATCTAAAATAGAGGATTATAATGAAAAGAATCGGCGTTTTTATCTGCCATTGCGGTATAAACATCAAAGATACAGTTGATGTCGAAAGACTCACACAAGAATTGGAAGATTACCCGGGCGTTGCGTACATAGAGAACTATATGTTCATGTGCTCCGATCCAGGTCAGAATACTATCAAGAATGCCATACGTGAGCATAAGCTCGATGGAATAGTCGTTGCCGCATGTTCCCCGACCTTACATGAATCAACATTCCAAACAGTACTCAAAGAATCCAATCTTAATGAATTCCAGTTGGAAATCGCAAACATCCGTGAACAGTGTAGCTGGGTGCATAACGACATTGAACAAGGAACACACAAGGCAAGACTTATTATTAAAACAGCCATTGAAAAGCTTAAACTCAACGAATCTCTGTATCCCGTTTCTGCTCCCGTGACCAAAAAAGCTCTTGTGATCGGTGGAGGTATTTCAGGCATTCAAGCTGCACTTGATATCGCAGACGGCGGCTACCAAGTTGTTATGGTAGAAAAGAAGCCCTCAATCGGCGGGCATATGATCCAGCTTTCGGAAACTTTCCCCACTCTTGATTGCTCGCAATGTATTCTCACGCCGAAAATGGTGGCTCTAAGCAAACATAAAAATATAAAACTCTATGTGAACAGCGAATTGGAAAGCATTGATGGATATGTGGGAAATTTCAACGTAAAAATCAAGCAAAAAGCGCTGTATGTTGATCCCGCTAAATGCAATCTCTGCGATGACTGCACTGAAGTGTGTCCCGTACTCGTCCCAAATGAGCAAGAGGAAGGACTCGGGTGGCGAAAGGCAATTTACATTCCTTTCCCGCAAGCGATTCCGGCAACCTACACCCTCGATGTGGAAAACTGTCTTGGTCTCGAACCCATTGCATGCGGGAAATGCCGCGAGAAATGTACTGCTGAAGCGATAAATTATGATGCAAAAGAGACGATCATTGAAGAAGAAATCGGTGCAGTAATTGTGGCAACCGGTTTTGACCTTTATCCTGTAGAAAACATCCCTGAATATGGATATGGAAAATATCCTGATGTGATCACAAGCTTGCAATTCGAGCGAATCCTATCTGCGACTGGTCCTACCGGTGGTGAAATATATCGACCTTCTGACGGCAAAGTCCCGAAAGAGATCGTCTTCGTTCAATGCTCCGGCTCCCGCGATCCCGAACACCATCTCTCATATTGTTCGAAGATATGCTGTATGTACACACTTAAGCATGCGAAACTTTATAAACATAAGATTCACAACGGACAGCCCTATATATTTTATATTGATATTCGAGCTGGAGGTAAACGTTACGAGGAATTCGTCCAACAGGCGGTGTCCGAAGAAGGTATTGTTTATATACGAGGAAAAGTCGCAAAGATTTATAAAAACGGTGATAAAATGATCGTCATGGGTATGGATACACTCAGCGGAAAAAAGATCGAAGTAGAAGCAGACCTTGTCGTACTTGCAATGGGTATTGTTCCGAGCGAAGGCTCTCATGATCTGGTGAAGACAATGAAGATCAATACCGATGACAAGGGATTCCTCTCCGAAGCCCATCCTAAGCTTCGACCAGTAGAAAGTCTGCAAGCTGGATTTTATCTTGCCGGAACTTCTCAGGGACCACGTGACATTCCGGACTCTGTATCCCAGGCTTCAGGGGCTGCTTCCAAAGCTCTTATTCTGCTGTCCAGTGACAAGATATATCACTCACCGATCATCGCTTGGGTAGATGAAGACCTGTGCTCCGGTTGTACGATCTGTGTGGGAACCTGCCCGTACGGTGCTCGTGAACTAAATCAAGTTTCCAAAGTTGTGGAAGTGAATGAAATACTCTGTGAGGGTTGCGGTGCATGTATTAGCGCATGTCCTTCCGGTGCTGCACAGCAGAAGAACCTTACTGACAACCAGATTGATAATATGATCAAGATAATAGCGAGTGGTAAATGAGCTCGCCTAATATACATGTGGGGTAGGAAATCTCATGAAAGATTTTGAACCAAAAATTGTCTGTTTCTTATGTAAATGGTGTACGTATTCCGGTGCAGACCTTGCCGGCACATCGCGCATGAAATATCCGCCAAATGGCGTGATAATCAAAACACTCTGTTCGTCAAGAGTGGATCCGCAGCATGTGCTTCTTGCATTAAGCGAGGGATGTGATGGTGTATTCATCGGCGGGTGTCATCCCGGTGACTGTCATTATCAAAGCGGTAATTATAAGACAAAAAGAAGAGTGATATTGCTTAAAAAAGTTCTTGAACAGCTTGGTCTTAATTCCAGCCGCCTTCGACTTGAATGGATATCAGCAAGCGAAGGAAAAAAATTCGCAAACACCATGAAAGAATTTACTGACCATATCAAAAAATTAGGTCCAATTCCTAAGATTGATTGTACATGAACACAAAATTAGTCATGATGTCGAAAGGATTGAATAAATGAATATACACTTTGCAAAGCGCAGTTTTCACGTTTCAATGATTATTATAAATAGTAGGAGGAATCATAATGCCTAAGAACGTTCCCATGGTAAAAGTATATATTTTAGGGGAAGGTTTTGATGTGCCCGAAGGATCAACCATAATCACCGCATTGGAGTATGCAGGATTCCAGCTGACTGTTGGCGTCGGCTGCAGGGAAGGTTTCTGCGGTGCATGCGGAACCTTGTACAGAGAAAAGGGCGACTATAAATTGCAGGCAGGTCTTGCATGTCAGACTGTTGTAACAGACGGAATGAACATCGCACAAATTCCGTTTGTCCCTGCAGAAAAGCCAATTTACGATATCAATAAAATTGATCCTGATATCGATGCATTCAAAATACTTTATCCCACACTATTCAGATGCGTAGGATGCAACACATGCACCAAGATCTGTCCTCAGGATATTGAAGTGATGGATTACGTACAAGCACTCATCCGCGGTGATGTTGCTAGAGCAGCTGATCTTTCTTTTGACTGTATCCGCTGCGGACTTTGTGCCCTGCGTTGCCCTGCGGAAATCGTGCAGTACAATGCAGCCATTCTTGCACGCCGCCTTACAGGAAAGTATCTTCTTCCCAAAAGCCCCGATCTTGAGAATCGAGTTAAAGAAATTGCAGAGGGACTGTATGAAGAAGAACTTCAAAAACTCGAGAAAGCTAATGCAGAAACCATAAAAAAGCGATATTATGATCGCGATATCAAAACAGGATAAATTTAAAAGTTTAGGAGAATAGATATGTATCCAGAATATATGCGCAAATCGATCAGAAGGGTTGAAAAAACACGATCTGAAAGATTGAAACTCGCCCGTTCAGGCAAGACGATCTTCCCAATGATGTCTGAGGAAGAACGACAGGAAGTACTCGATAACTTCCATCCTGACTATAAAAAAGATGCTCGCAAAAAAGTGCGTATCGGACCTAATAAAGGTGAGAAAATTACGACTAAAGTCGTTGATGTGCTAGAAGCATACTCAAGGATCAAACCGGAATATTTCGATCTGAAACATCCTGACTATGAAACTGATGTTCTTGTTATCGGAGCCGGTTCAGCAGGATTTTCTGCATCACTTCTCGCATCAGAAAACGGAGCTGATGTTCTACTCGTTACAAAACTTCGAATTGGAGATTCCAACTCAATGATGGCTCAGGGTGGAATCCAAGCAGCAGTTCGTCCTGACGATAATCCTTTGCTTCATTACCTCGATGTGATGGGTGGTGGACACTTCGATAATAAACCCGATCTGGTAAAGGCATTGGTCTCGGAAGCCCCGGATGCGATACACTGGCTTCAGGAACTTGGTGTCATGTTCGATAGAAATGAAGATGGAACTATGCTCACTAAACCTGGTGGCGGCACATGTCGCCCACGTATGCATTCTGCCCGTGACTATACCGGTGCAGCGATATGCCGGACTATTCGTGATGAAGTTCTCAACCGACCTGACAAGATAAAGATACTCGAACATCAACCGGCTGTGGAACTTATTAAAGATGACAAAGGAAATGTCGCAGGTGCGGTGCTTTACCATCTTGAAAATAGAAATTACTTTACGGTCAAAGCAAAAGCCACTATTATAGCAACAGGCGGCTTCGGACGTCTTCATATAAAGAATTTCGAAACTACAAATCACTATGGTGCAACTGCGGACGGACTTGTCATCGCCTATCGTGCTGGAGCAAATCTTCTGTATATGGATTCTGTGCAATACCACCCGACCGGCGCAGTGTATCCTCCGCAAATTCTTGGATTTCTCTGCACGGAAAAACTGCGTGGTCTCGGTGCACAACCTGTAAATAAGAATGGTGATTTATTCGTTCACCCTCTCGAACCTCGTGACATTGAAGCTTCTGCATTCATTCGTGAATGTACTGACAGCAATATGGGTATCGAGACACCCGGTGGACAGGTCGGCATCTGGCTTGACTCACCACTTATAGAAAAGTTAAGCGGACCCGGCACAATCAAGAAAAACCTGCCGGCTATGCTTCGTCAATTTGAACGTTTTGATGTTGACATAACCCAGGATCCCATTCTCGTATACCCTACGCTTCATTATCAAAATGGTGGAATTGAAATAAATGATCATTGTGAAACGAAAGTGAACGGACTCTTTGTTGCCGGTGAAGCTTCTGGCGGTGTTCATGGTCGCAACCGCTTGATGGGCAACTCCCAGCTTGATCTTATTGTATTTGGACGCCGTGCTGGCATCTACGCTGCACAGTATGCGAAAAAAGCAAAAACTGGTGCATTGACCCTCTCACACATTACTGAATATGACAAAGAAGTTGAGAAAATCGGTGTAGATAAAAAACACATCTCCCCAATGGTTCTTCCCGATTATACACCCTCTTCTGTAAAAGAGCGTCAACATACGACTGAATATCAAGGAACGTTAAGATAAGGAAACCGCGGATTAACTCTAATGGACACTAATAATAAAAATGAAAAACTTATCTATAAAGATCTCTCTTTCAAGATTATAGGTAGCTTTATAAAAGTATTGCTTTTTTATTCGAGAAAATCTGTGTTAATTCGTGGTTAAAAATTTCGGAGGTTTAATGGCAAAGCCGAAAGTAGCTTTTTATTGGTGCGCATCCTGCGGTGGATGCGAAGAAGCGATAGTTGATCTGCATGAAGATATATTAAAGGTCGCAGAACTCATTGATATAGTATTCTGGCCCTGTGCGATGGATTTCAAGACATCCGATGTAAAAAACATGCAGAATAAAGAAATAACTGTGTGCTTTATAAATGGAGCTATTCGTACAGACGAGCAGGAAGAGATGGCAAAACTGCTTCGTAAGAAAGCGCAGCTCATTGTTTCTTTCGGTTCCTGTTCGCAGCTTGGCGGCATTCCGGGACTTGCAAATTTCTGGGATAGAGAATCGATCTTTGCTTCATCCTATGGTGGCAAATGCCCTTCTGTTGATAATCCTGATGGTGTGATTCCTCAAGAGCTATCCGAAGTGCCGGAAGGCGAACTCACGCTTCCAAAATTCCACAACACTGTAAAAGCTACAGATCAAGTCATTGATGTGGATTACTATCTACCCGGCTGTTCTCCTGCTCCCTACCTCACCATGCGCGCAATCAAAACGATCTTATCCGGAGATCTACCTCCAAAAGGAACAGTTCTCGCTCCTAACAAAGCGCTTTGCGAAGTATGTTCCAGAAACGAAACAAAACCCGAAAAATTATCCCTGAATAAAATAAATCGTGTTTCATTGGTAGAAGTCGATCCCGAAAAATGCTTTCTTGCTCAGGGGATCATCTGTATGGGTCCTGTTACGCGTTCGGGCTGTAATGGAGAGAATGACGGACGCTGTATTGCAGCTAATATGCCGTGCAGGGGCTGCTATGGACCACCCTCAGAAGTGCACGATGTTGGCGCAAAAATGATCGCGGCTCTTGCTTCTATAGTGGGGCTTGAAGGTGAAGAAGAAATGAGCGAAGCTCATGTTCAGAAGCTTCTCGATCAAATAGTCGATCCGGCAGGTTTATTCTACCGATTCTCTCTTGCGAAATCCTATTTTCGAAGAAAAATCATGACCGATTCAAAAGAGGAGAAATAATCTATCATGGGTACAAAAGTTACTATAGATCCTATTACCAGACTGGAAGGTCATGGTAAAATAGAAATATTTTTAGACGACAGCGGCAATGTTGAAAATGCATATCTGCAAATTCCCGAACTGAGGGGTTTTGAGCAATTCTGTGTCGATCGGCCTGTCGAAGAGTTGCCACGTATCACGCCCCGTATCTGCGGTGTGTGCCCCATGGCTCATCATATGGCTTCCACAAAAACTGTTGATGCAGTTTACAATGTTCAACCCACTGAAACTGCAAAGAAATTGCGCCAGCTCGTATATGATTCCTACATTTTTGAAGATCATATGCTGCACTTCTTTTTCCTTGGTGGACCTGATTTTGTGGTCACACCTTCTGCTCCAAAAAAAGAACGCAACATTCTGGGGGTTATTGCAAAGGTTGGTTTGGAGATCGGGACACGTGTCATCAAAACACGCAGAGAGATAAGAAATATCGTTACTTATCTTTCAGGAAGGATCATTCATCCGGTTGGAGGACTTCCCGGCGGAGTATCAAAAGGATTAACTGAAGAAAAAAGACAGGAATTCCTGAAAATCGCTCTCGAAGCGCGAGATTTCGCAAAAGAAAGCATCGAAATATTCAACAATATTGTCCTTGGCAATAATGCATATGTTGATCTTATTGTCGGTGATATTTATAAACACAAAACCTATTACATGGGCTTGGTCGATGAAAATAATAAAGTGAATTTTTATGACGGCAAAGTCCGTGTGGTCGATCCTGACGGCAAAGAATTTTCAAAATTCGGACCTGAGGAATATCTGCAGCAGATCGCAGAACACGTTGAGCCCTGGAGTTATATGAAATTCCCCTTCCTCAAAAAAATTGGTTGGAATGGCTTCAAAGAGGGGAAAGAGAGCGGAATATTCCGTGTGGCACCCCTTGCGCGTCTCAATGTTTCTGATGGCATGGCAACTCCTTTTGCCCAAGAAGAATACGAGCGTATGTATGAAACACTCGGTGGCAAACCGGCACATAACACGCTGGCATTCCACTGGGCACGTCTTATTGAAGCACTATATGCAGCAGAACATATCGTAGAATTGCTTGAAGATAAAACGATTACCTCACCGGATATCAGGAATATTCCTACCGAAACACCAACTGAGGGTGTTGGTATCGTTGAAGCTGCTCGTGGCACGCTGATACATCATTATAAAACTGATGAACAAGGAATGGTCAAAGCCGTGAACCTCATTGTTGCAACCGTAGGCAATTCTGCAGCGATGTCACTCTCTATCGCAAAAGCAGCAAAAGCTCTTATTAAGAATGGTAAAGTCGATGACGGCTTGCTTAATATGGTGGAGATGGCATTTCGTGCGTATGATCCCTGTATGGCATGTGCCACACATTCATTGCCTGGCTCAACACCTCTCATTATAAACCTTCACGATAAGGATAATTCAATAGTAGAAACCATTCGTCGAGACTAAAAGTGAAAACCCTCGTTCTGGGACTTGGCAACACGATTCTCTCTGATGATGGTGTGGGGATTCACATCGCAAGGCATATCAAAGAGAAGCTGCCTGAAATCGATATGATTGAAGCTAGTGCGGCGGGATTTCGCGTTGTAGACGAAATAATTGGGTATGATAAACTGATACTGATCGATTCAATTAAAACGAAGAATGGTCAACCTGGGACATATTATAAACTCGGGATCGAGGAATTCAAATCCACTCTCCATCACAGTTCTCCGCATGACATGAATATGTTCGATGCACTCCAACTCATGAAAAAACATAATGCCGATCTTCCCAAAGAAATTATTATTTATGCAATTGAAGTTGAAGATACTTTTACCTTTTCTGAGCAGTGCACAGAGAAAGTTGCTGAAGTAATTCCTGAAATCACTTCCATAATTATTAGAGATCAATTTCCAAGCAGCAAAATTTGACATAAAAACTTACACATAGATTTTACGCAATACGTGGGGCTATAGCTCAGCTGGGAGAGCATTTGTCTGGCAGACAAAGGGTCACGGGTTCGAGCCCCGTTAGCTCCACCAGTCTTCGTTTTGAGCAAAGCGATAAAACGAAGACTGCAGCGGCGGAGTTCCTTTAGGAACGTAGCCGTGCAAATAACTTTAGAAATTGATCGCTCAAAACTACGCCCCGGTAAACCAAAGGAATTTTATGATGTATTATGTGTATATTTTAAAAAGCGTCCATTTCCCAAATAATTTCTACACTGGTTATACTTCTGATTTGAAAGCTCGCTTAGATAAACACAACAATGGAAAAGTCAACCACACAACGAAATACAAACCATGGAAAATCAAGACATACATTGCATTTGATAATGAAGAAAAAGCACACTCATTTGAGAAGTATCTAAAAAGTCATTCAGGTCGAGCATTTACTATCAAGCATTTATAATCTGAGCTAAGCGATAAAACGTCGGGCTTCTTTCAATACGCCCCGATAAGAAGACTGCAGCGGTTTATAAAGATTGGTTGTGTTGATCTGAGTAAATCACATAATTGGGGCTATTTTGTGTGAGTCCCTGTTATTTTTGATATTTATAACATTTCATAATCAACCCAAAATCATCATACCAATAAAGGTTGCCATCATTCCTTATAATAAAATATTCACCCTCGTAATTATTTTTTATATAATATCTTGTATCGTTAGAAGCTTCAACTTCCATTGCCTCAAGTTTGGTCACATTTCCGTTATTATGAAGGAAGTCAACATGAATCGTACCCTGTTCTTGATGAACGTAAATAATGCCAACAGGACGTACTTCTGAAATATCAATCCACTTGCCATTTATACGTAATTTTGATTTTGCAGGAGAGTTAATTAATGGCGAATAGATCGATATTGACTTTTGAATATAATTAATATTTGCTACAAGGACCTCTTTCCCAATGAGATTCTTATTTTTCATCCCAAAATTATCCACTTGAAGGGGAAGGTAAATTTGAATCTCGACAGAATCACTAATCTCACTTATTCTGATCGGTTTCCCAGCATTTCCTGAAACTTCTTTTTTATTTTGCAATTCCTCCAGCCATGCTTTATCGTCTAAATTAATGACTGTTCCGGTTTTCCATTTTGCTATTGCAGCATACTCTGAATAATATGATATTGTATAATTATTCGACGACCCAACTCCCCAAAATTGCCTACATACATCTACATTGATAATTGTATTTGATGGCAAATCGCTTGTAATTTTAATGTGCAATTTTTTCTCATTCAATTCTGCGCAGATAATGAATTTGTCACATCTAACTGTATTCAGGGTAATTTCTACTGCATCACTAAAATCATCACACACCAGCTGTAATTTTGATGAAATAAGAAATAACAGCAAAAAAATTATCCTTTTCATTTTATTCACCTTTCAGGGGTCCATTACGATTTATTACGACCCATACGAGCAATTAATAGAGCATTAACCGTATATAAAATTAACAACAATGAAAATGTGTATTATTATTCATTTACTGTCAATTTTTTTCCTCTCTCATTCCAATTCTGGTAAATTTATTTTAAAATCACCACCTTACTGACCTCTTTATCAACTCCATCTATGCTTAATTTCGTAAAATAGATACCTGATGATAAATTATCAACCGCGCTGGAAATGGTGTGATCTCCGGAATTCCTCTCTTCATTTATCAAGGTCGAGATGAGTTGACCTTTTATATTAAATAGTTGGATTTTAACTTTACCGGGCTTATAAATAGAAAAGCTCACCGAGATATTGTCATTGTTTATACCAATCGGATTAGGATAATTCATAAGCATATATTGTGATATTTCTTGTGGTTCATCTACTGATACATTCTGATTAAAATAATAAGCGCCCATATCTGCTATAGTTCCATCCGGGTCTTCAGGATAGCTTGGATCCCCAGTATCTATGCAAGGTGATTTTGTTGAGTCAGAAATGGGATAATTAAGCCAGCTCAGATGATAATCACCATTGAGAGGATCGACAAATAGTGGATCGGCACTAATATTGCCAAAGAGCCAATGCACTGCACCGTTATTATTTGTAGTTATTCCTGTCACTCCACCCTTAATATCTGAGTAATTCATCGTAATCTCGTTCGGGTCCAATATCCCACTAAAATAAATCTCCTGTGGGGTATTATTCCAGAAAATTGTATTTGTTAAAACTGGTGCAGAACTATTATAACAGGAAATACCACCACCCTGATAAGCTGAACTATTACCCACAACCGTCACATTTATTAAACTCGGTGAAGATTTATTGCAAAAAATAGCACCACCATAATAGGTTGAACTATTATTTGAAATGATTGAATTTTTTATAGTACCATAGTAATTATGGTAGAAAATACCGCCTCCGGATGTGGCATCATTATCTAATATTTTTAGATTATACAAACTGGGAGAAGAATTCTCAATGTAAATTCCACCACCCGTATTCGAATGTCCGTTTCTTATTGTCAATCCCATTAATACCGCTGTCGAATCCTCTCCATTAATATATTTTACAACAGCATCTACAGTATTTCCATCAAGAATAGTTTGGGAAATATACGATGTATCCTGCTCAGTAAAATATTTTGAAGCAAGGGTAATATTTTTCCCATGAAAATTAATATTTTCAATATAGCAATTTTTCTCAAGGATAATTACATCACCTTCATTTGCACAATCAATTCCCTCTTGTATTGTTTCATAACCGGTATGCTGTGTAATATTATTCACAAGAGGAGTTTTCACTCTTATATAGTTTTCCCTGATTTCAATATCTGTTGAATCTTGAGTATCCGAAACTGTTAACGATACTGAAAAACTCCCTGAATCGGCGTATGAATATGAGGGATTCTGTTCATATGAATCAATAATCCCGTCGTTCTGGAAATCCCATTGCCATGATACAATTGAATCAGGCGGAACGCTTAGGTCTGTAAAATGAACCAAATGAGGGGTAAGACCTATATATTCGTCTGCTTCGAAGTAAGCAAAAATTCCAGAATTTTTATCATAATGTCTTCGTAATGAAGGATCTCCTTGAATTATCATACCGTAGAACCATGCGCGCTCCCAACCTGAATATGACGCTGTATCCACATTCAATTCCCACCATAAACGCAGAGACTCTCCGATTGTTTTATCTTCAGAAAGAGGGTGATAGAAATCGGTAAATCCAAGCATACTTCCCGTTTTTGTTGAGCCCACAGTTGCCAAACCGTGCTCGTTGCCATAAATATACATCCCGCCCATATTATTCGAGGTTGTATATCTTGAGTTCGAACATGCAAACAGATTATAAAAATGAGCAGTTGGATTAATAGCAGCTATATCATAATTATTTACAAGTTGATAATTACTCCCAGAATTATAATAGAAGTAGTGAGCATCCGGTCCTGAATGAACATGCACCTGGATGAGTTCATAATCAGAGATCAATCGATTATTCAAATAATCACCGGCGTTGGTTTCTTCTATATCATTTACAAGTTCGACTGAAGGATATGCCAAGAGCATTGACTGTTGATATTCATTTCCCCAGTACGCCCAGTCATCATCTATATATGCGAGAGAGGTATAGTAACTTGTAATGACGCCAGACCTGAAAAGGTGATTGCGCTGAAAATAACTATTTACAAGTTCCCATTCAGATGCATCAAGCATATCCATATTATCAACAACGATCCTGCCTATCCCGAGTTCCGGATGTTGTTCACCTCCGTGATAATCAAGAATGCCATTCTCATCAAAATCAATCCAAATCCCATCTATATCAGTGAAGTAAAGATCGCATGGGAACTCAACCCAATTTTCGTCAGGATCTTGAATGCCATTGTCGTTCCAGTCTTCAAACATCTCGTACCATGCAACAGGCAGATTTCCGATAAGAACCACGTTTACAATACTTTGCAGCTGAACGTACAAAAGAATTTCCTGTTTAAGATCAGCGGGCGACGTGCCATCAAATACTACTATATATGAATTGATTCCATCATCTGCAAGATCCTGCTGGTAAACGAGTAAAGATTGTTCGATATTTTCATACAGGTCGTTATTAACAATGATCAGGAATGCCTCATCTCTTTGACTTGAATGCATTCTTCTTATTTCAAAAGAATTGGTTATCTGCGGTGGATTTTTAGCAATCCAGTCCTGGTAGGTATCATATACAGCGTCTGGATTTAAATCTCGTGTGACGGGAATATCTCTATTTTGTGCGAGTAAGTTTGAGCATATAAGAAGAACTGCAAATAACATTAATTTTTTCATCAAATCCTTAATTTTCAGAATATTTTTACCTAAGCACCACTACTTTACTGATCTCTTTCTCGATCGCATCGATACTCAGTTTGGCAAAATAAATACCTGATGATAAATTGTCAACTGTGGTGGAAATTGTATGCGCGCCTGCATTTCTGTTTTTCATGTAACCCACCTTTATAGGCTTCTATATTTGATATAAGTTAATTATAATTCTTCATTTTTCTTCCAAACCATATTATTCTGAGTATC
>JAGHCS010000237.1 GCA_021160355.1 Candidatus Cloacimonadota bacterium | reverse complement strand
TAACTCGAGCTCAACCTGGCTATTTTCACGATTTATTTCTATGATTTCTTTGTTGATGTTTAGATTTTTAAAAGTAGCAGAAAATGCAACGTAGAAGATCGCTGTCATGATAATAAAGCCGTGCCACGCTATTTTGAAAGGTTTCTGGCTTTCAATTATCTTTGAAGGAAGAAGGTTGCAGGTATAGAAATTTCTATTTCGTCCTTCCAGAGATTTCCATGCAATAGAAATTGGAATGCAGTAATCTGCAATTCTCTCAGGAGCAAACGCTTTTTCTTTGGACTGTGGAATATGAAGTTTATCGAGAGTAATTCGAGATATATTTGCACCGGAATTGATCCTGCTACGGAAATATTCGACATCATCATCCTTTGCCATTTCTCCCGCAAAAATGATATTACTTGTGATATTAACATTTGATGTGTCCTGCTCGAGGATTATTTTGGAGTATATTACTTGGCGCATGTGCTCGATATCAGTTTCGGGTACGATGAGAGGGAAGCTTCTCACAAAATTATTTCCATTCATCACTATACCGACCTTTGTGTCGATGCCGATATAGATTATTAATACATATTCATCATCGGTGAATTTATAGTTATTACGAATAAGGTTCATCAGAGAAATTTCAATTGGTTCGATATAGCTATAGAAAAATTTCTTTTTGGAAATGAGTGGGTTTATATCCTGCAAAGCGTGTAATATATCGTTAGTACCTCTTTCGACAAATGCAAGAAGCGAATTATCTTTGTTTTTAATAAAATCAAAAGAAAAATTCTTGTTTTTTAGATCTTCTTTTGTAAGAATCTCATCACGTAATTGTTTTTTTACTTTTGATCGGGAATGAGATTGGGAAAAGGTTTCATCAAATTGTGTAAATGAAATATTTTCTTCGGGGGCATTCATTGAAATTTTGCATGAATCAAGAGGAAATTGCGAGATAAGCTTTTGAAATTCCTGTTTCCCTGTCAAAACAGGTTCAGTTTCTTCTGAGGGCTCGAATTCAGCTTCTTCAAGTTCTGCAAGATCGGGGATTTTGAATTCATCTTCAAAATCTGCAAGATCAGGAATCGGTTCTGTCTCCTCGGGTTCTATAGTTGTAGTAGTTTCCGGCTCAGCATGTGTTTTATCAAGAGGGTAAAGCGGGAGGGAAAGAGTTGTTTCTGTAAGCTCAGTGAGACTTACCTTTCCATTGATGACCGTGAGCTGTGCAGCTTTTATGGTCAAACCATCTTGAAAAATACCAATTGCAGTCTTGCCGTTTTTGCTCAATTTCATAATTTAATCTATGAATATGTAAGAAGCTGTTGCATTCTTTTCCTATTATTGGAGTAATTAAGGGCAACGTCTTTTGCGATTTCACCTTTTTTATAGAGATTGAAAAGGTCTTGCTCCAGTGTTATCATACCGAATTTTTTTCCTTCTGTGATCATCTGATAGATTTCATTTATATTCTGATTTCGTATTGCCGCTTTTACAGAAGGCGTCACAGAAAGAATTTCTTTTGCGAGACTTAGTTTGCCTTGTATATTAGGGACCAATTTTTGAGAAATAATGACAGAGAGAGTATCAGCGAGACGAAGACGAATTCGTTCTTGCTCTCTGGTTGGGAATTCACCTACAATTCTATGAAGACTATCAACAGCAGAGCTTGTATGCAGGGTTGAAAACGATTTATGTCCGCTGTCTGTTGCCTCCAGCACTCTGGCAATAGTATCGGGATCTCTCATCTCACCAACAATTATGATGTCGGGGTCCTGCCGTAAAGCTTGAACAACACCGTTTTTAAAGGAGAGCACATCTTCACCGACCTCTCTGTGACGAAGAATACATCTGTCAGACTTATGAACATACTCAATAGGCGCGCCGATGATAATAATATGTGCATCATTATTGTGATTATTCATATCCACAATAGAATCTAAAGTGCTACTCTTTCCCGAACCTGTAATACCGGTAATGAGAATAAGTCCCGATTTCTCAAATTGCAGATCCATTCTTTGAATGATCGGCTGAGGAAATCCAAGAGATTCAATTTTGAAGAGATTCTGATTGATCCTGCGGAAGTTACCCACAAGTACATTGCTTTCATAATAGATATCGCTTCGAAACCTGCTAGGACGCTCGCCTTCTTCAAGAACCATACCTACAGAAAGGTCAACGTTCTTTTCTTTAAAAAGGGTCACCTTCTGGTCGTCGGAAAGTACACTGAGAAGGATCGCGGTTATCTCATCGTTATTATATTGAGGCATTTCTTTGTTTGGTGATTTTGTGCCGTATGTTCTGTACCACACATAATTGTTTGAGCCTGGTCCGCCAATATCAAGGTCGGAAGCATCTATTTTACGCATATGCTTGAGGAGTTTGCGAAGATGTTCGTAAGCTTCTTCACGCCAAGCAGCATTGTAAGTTATGATTTTATTAATGTTCTGGAAACGGCTTGTTCCAGTTAAGTATTCAGGTAAACCAACAAGCAATTCCGGAGTAAATGATAAACCCATATCTATCCTGCTTATGCTTTTTTATTGCTGATTATCATGGTTAAGCATCAAAATTATAGTTGAAAAATGAACTATTTCTCGCCTGTTACGAGCTTGAGCATGACAATACGCTGAATCGACTTCCTCCATTTGGAGAAAAGACAGTTAATAAGATTGATCATGAATCGTTTCATCAGACGCTCGCCTTTGTAAGCGAAGAAGTCGAGAAGCTTCTTCCTGTCGAAAAAGCGTATCTTACAAGAAGTTTCCGATCGGAGCGTAGTGAATATGGAACTTGCTAATATGAAGTTCTCTTCCGCCCATGTGTCGTTTTTTCGAAGATAGTCAACGGTAGTATTACTTAGCCAGACTGATACTTCTCCTGATTCAACGAGCACAATTGAGTTCGAATTTTCATTGTCAAGATTGATGGTTTGTCCGGCTTCAAATTTACGAATTTTACCAAGTGCCATGAAATCATCTTTCTCTTCCTTGGTGAATCCATGCAGCATAGCAGGTTCACCTTTCATACCTTCAGTTCCTGGTTCAAAGGCTTTTTGAAGTGGACCGTATAGATCTTCTCCATATTGCAACCCCTTTTTAACTGCTTCGAGAAGTTCTTCTGCATTGATGGGTTTGGAAAGATACTGAAACGCACCGGCATGAACTGCTTTTACTGCGCCTTCTATACTGGAAAATCCTGTAGTAATGATGATCACAGCAAGAGGTTGCTTCTTTTTAATACGCTTCATGGTTTCCAGCCCATCAAGGCGAGGCATGACCATATCAACCATGTAGAGGTCAAAATCATCATAGCTCATCTTATCAAGACCATCCTGACCGTCAACAGCAAGAGTGACCTTGTAACCTTCTTCTTCTAAGAATTCTTTACATAGCTCTCTGATGCTTTGCTCATCATCGATGAGTAAAATGTGTTTTTGCATATAAATATCCTGCTATATTTATTTTTTTCTTGCTTCCTTGATCAGAGGGAGTCGTTTTAATTCTTGCAAACGAGTAAGAATACCATTGATCTTGTTTATCGCTTCTGAAATCTGGTTACTGGACTTGTGAAGTTTTTCATCATCATATTCGCTAGCTGCTTTCTTTACTCTACTTAAAGACAGCGAGATGATGCTTAGAGGATTATTGATATCATGATCAATTCCTACAATACTTGCAGAAACCCTTACTACCTCCTTATAATCCTTCATTCGCTTTTCTTCGGAAACTAACTTATCTTCCTTATCTTGTAAAAAAACTTCCTGGTTTTTCATCTTGTCACTTGCTTCCAGTATTTTCAGAGAGAGTCTTCTTACCATATCGCTGGTATAGCCCGAGATAAAAGCAATTACAGTGAACAATCCAGTATAGGATATAATAAAGATCGTCTGGGTTGATATATCTGGATTATATGGTTGCCCATCAACCGGTATAAGCC
>JAGHCS010000152.1 GCA_021160355.1 Candidatus Cloacimonadota bacterium | reverse complement strand
ATTCTCTAAATGATTCTTCTCCCTGTCGTGATACTGGTTTTGTAAATTATAGTAATATCTCTTTTCAAAATTTACCTTTGACTGACTTAGCGGGAAACCCTCGAACTTCAGCGGAAATAATAGATATTGGGGCATACGAATATTATGAGCCCGGTATCTGTCTTCCCCAGCAGGAAATAGATTTTGGTAATGTTCGTCATGATAGAGTATCATCTATAGAGTTGAGAATAGAAAATAATAGTTTTGAAACAGACTTAACAGATATTGAAATTACATTTGCAGACACTATAGCCGAATATTATTCAATTGATCCTGAAGATATACCAGAAATATTACCCCACAGTACTTCTGCTTATCATAGTTCTGTAGAAATTCCTATTACATTCTGCTGCCATAAGATGTTTGTAAACTGTGATGGTATTGCTACTATAACCAGCTCAGACCCTTTTATTCCAGAAATTCAAATTATGGTATACGGCAGCCCAGCCCTCGACAATGAGTGGAACTGGATATCCTTCCCGGAATTAAATAGTGATAACGGAATTCAGGATGCAGAAGAAGTACTGGAACCTCTCGTGCCAACTGAACAGTCCAATGTAAACCAGATTGTTACCGATGATGATATAAAAATGGTTTATGATTTCATAAATCATCAATGGGATCATTATGACCTTTATAACATAGAAAGCACTGCCGGTTATAAACTTGAGATGATTGATAATTGCTATTTATATCCATTTAGTGTTATTGGTGATAATGTTAATCTGATACCTGCAGAAACAGAAATTCATCTTGATGCCGGTTATAATTGGATTGGATACTGGCTTCCACAGAGTCAGAATTTTGATGAAGCTTTTGGGATAAATACTACCACCAATAATCATTTTGATAAAGTATTGTCAATTCAGGCAGAAAACTGGTATTATAAACCAGATCCAGATCCACCCGAAAAAGATTTCCCTGGTCAGTCACAAATTTTACCAAGTTCAAGAATTCACCCGCTCCATTATGGCAGGGGCTATATCATTGAAATGTCTGAACAGATAGACTTAATCTGGAATGATCCGGATGGGAGTGATACTAAGGAGGGGAGCTATAGCGAAACAGTAGCTTTCTCCTATGATGAAAAGGAATCTTATGAAGTTATCGATGTGATAGGATTAGATGAATATGCATTAGAAATAGGAGTATTCAATACTGATGACGAATGCCTGGGTTCAGCAAAGATCGATAGTCTGGGTTCTGCTCAAATACTTGCATATACTGATACTCAAACAAAAGAAGGAACAGAACTGATTTTCAAGATATATCAAGGTCAGGGCAAAGGTGTTACCAAAGCAAATGACTATTTACTTTATGATTTTAAATCACAGGAATTCATAGAAGCATCACTTAAATCAGGAATGCGTAAATACAATATTATACTTTTTGATTCCGGTAATGCACAGCTTGTTGATAAACTCATATTACAACAAAATGTTCCCAATCCTTTCAACCATAAAATAACGAGCACATCTATTTCATTTGCCTTACCTCATAATGATATGATCACCTTGAAGATTTATAACATACGGGGACAGCTTGTGAAAACAGTTATTGACAATGAAGAAATGAATGCCGGATATCATGCCATTCACTGGGATGGTAAAAACGAATCTAACGCAAAGGTATGCAATGGTGTCAATCTATACAAAATAGAAGATTTCAGTTCTTCAATTATTAGAAAGATGATTGTTTTAGAGTAGAAATATTAAAATAGGGAGGAGCTTATTTGGCTCCTCCCGTATCTTAAGATAAGGTTAGAATGAAAAGAATTGTTTTATTAGTTTTATTATTAGCACTTAATTCTTCATTAGTAGCAGCCATATACACCGTCTCCCTTGATGGCACTAGTGACTTTTCTGCTATTCAAGACGGAATAGATGCTTCTTCTAATGGGGATACCATTCTTGTCTATCCTGGAACGTATTACGAAAATATTAATTACAATGGAAAAAACATAACGGTTGCCAGTCTTTACCTCACCACACAAATAGATTCATTTGTAAAAACAACGATTATTGATGGGAACCATAATGGGAGCGTGGTAAAAGCAATCAATGGAGAAGATGAAACCGCTATGCTATGCGGATTTACTATTCAGAATGGAACGGGATCGATTGATCAATATAACTATATTTGTGGTGGAGGTTTAAATGTATATGACAGCCAAATAGTGATTAATAATTGTATTATTAGAAAGAACAGAGCCGACTATGGTGGGGGTATTTACATCGGGGGATCTTATTCCGGTGATGCATGCCCTACTCTTGAAAATTGTTTAATAACATCAAATCATACGTATAGATACGGGGGAGGATTGGTATTATCCTACTGGGCATCAGTGACGTTTAGCCAAGACGAATTATGCAATATATATTTTAACTCAGGTGCTGTCGGTTCGGACATATATAGGGGCGGATCAGACAGTGATCCTATACATGTGTATGTTGATACCTTTACCGTTATGGAACCAGATGCCTTTTTCTTCTCTGATTTTGTAGGATCGACAATCGATATACAACATGGTAAAATTACTCCAATGAATCAAGACCTGTATGTTTCACCTTATGGCGATAATGCTAATATCGGATTAACTGAAGATGAACCACTCAAAAACATATACTTTGCATTAACGAAGATCGCTTCAGATAGATTACACCCGAATACAATTCATATTAGTGAAGGAACCTATTCTCCTTCCTTAAACGGGGAAAAATATCCCCTTAATTTAAGAAGCTATATTACGCTTGATGGTGTCGGGAAAGAACAGAGTATTCTCGATGCAGAGGAATTATCATGTATCTTTTATGATTATGATTACCAAAGAGATTATACGATTCGTGACATGAAAGTTGTTAATGGAAAACAGATATATAGTGGGGCATTAAGATTTTATCAACCCCGGGGTGCTGTAATCGAAAATGTAAGGTTTGAAAATAACACAGATCCCGCAATTGCAGGAAGATCGGTCATTGCTTCGACATCCCTTAGTGCTTTCATTCTTGATTCAACAAGCATTGTATTGAAAAATGTCGAAGTAGTAAATAATCACGGTGGAGTAGCAGTTGGACTTGGCCCGTTTGAATGCACAAAAATAGAAAATACAATTATTAAATCTAATGCTCCTAATTACGCTATTGATGATTGGAGTGGATATGGACTACTAATAAGTGGGCATCCTAGTTATGAGAATAGATGGTTTTCGGAAGTAATCAATACCGAAATTACAGAAAATGTTAATGCAACAACAGAATGGCCCAATGCAGCTTCGGCATTGGTTGTCACGAATAAACAAAATGCAGATTTTATAAATTGTACAATCGGAAACAATGATGCGCCATTAAGTGGTGAGGGAATAAGTATTGAAGATGGATCAAACGTTGGTTTTTACAACTGCATATTGTATGGAGATGACCCACGGGAGATGTATGTCGATGGTCGAACGTATCCTAATACAATAACTTTTAGTCATACGTTGTTAGAAGGTGGACAATGGGATATTGCAGTGCAAGGCACGAATACCTTCAATTGGCTGGACGGCAACCTGGATACTAATCCAATGTGGGAAGGAATCGGGGAATATCCCTATTATCTATCAACCGGATCACCATGTATCGATGTCGGCACGCTGGTTTTGCCGGATAGTATAGAAATTCCCTTATACGATTTAGCGGGAAATCCACGAATATATGGAGATATGATAGATATGGGTGCCTATGAGTGGCAGGGGTATGGCATCGATGAACCGGAATTGCCTGAAAACATAATTGCTTTTATGAATAGCCCAAATCCATTTACGGATCATACGAATATTATTTGCAGTTTAAAAGACATCCAAAGCAATAAGGATATTTCACTTAAAATATTTAATTCCCGAGGGCAGTTGATAAAGACTTTCGTTAAAAGCAATTTTGAGTCTTCTCCATACACTGAACTCTACTGGGATGGAACGGATGAGAGGGGAAATGAAGTTGCGCCCGGGGCATATTTCTATAAACTGAGATATGGTAATAAAGAAGTTATGAGGAAGATGGTGAAGTTAACCTATTAACAATGCCTTCAATCAATTATTTGTTACAAAAAAACCCCGGCAGCATTCACTACCGGGTAATATTTTTGATTTAGAATATTTTGATTATTTTGGAGAATAAGCAGAGGTATGATCCGTTTGAACAGGAGTATGATGTGTGGGGGTTCCTTTTACTGCTTCAGCTGCAGACATATTGAAATACTGCCACCAAAGCTCATTTGGTTCATAATATAAAGCATCATTAGTTACTAGGGTTATATAACCTGTTGGAAAGGTTTCGTCAGTAAAGCTATCAGTCCAGATATCGTTGAAGTAGATATCGAAGTTTGATCCATTTGCTACTATTTTGATTTTACTGAATGAATAGAGTCCATAACCAAGATTGGGAGTATATGTCCAGGGAATGATCTCCGTTTCTACCCCACCTTCTTCAAGCCAAACACTATAATAGCCATAAGCAGTAACGCCAAGCAAGTAACCGTCTGCCGATTTTGTTTCATAGCCCATAAAACCATTTGATCGAAAGAACAAGCCATAGGTGTAATACATTGTTGAGTCACTTTTAGTTCTTCCCACACGAGTCTCAACAGTGTAATCCTTGAATTCTTGGTTATAATATGCATTTGCCCAAGTATCGTTTTCCCATCCTTCCATGATGAGATTACTGCTGGCAACATACCAACGTGAATCTTCAAAAACAAAGTTGTCGGCGGTTCCATCAGAGAAGTCCTCAGAAAAGCCCATTGTTGTAAAATTCCAGACAGGACCGGACGTGCTGCCCTTTTGATCATCGTGCGCCACGATCTTCCAATAATATTTTGCCACATATCCTAATAAGCCGGGATTGAAGTTCGGAACAGTAAGATCCTGTGCCACGAGTTCTGCTGCACCCGGATTCGGATTTGTTCCTAAATAAACATCGTAAGTAAGAGGGTCCTCCTCGGGGTCTGAACATTCCCACACAAGAAGTGGAGCGATGCCGAGATTGGTTGAATTGTCAGCCGGTGTGGGATTGGATGGAGCATTTGGTTTGTCATTAGAGCTGCCGGTACTTTTACAGAAGGAAAGCATAGCAACAAGCATGACAACGAGAATTATTCGAATAATTTTCATTTTTTTTCTCCTGGATTTTATTGAAAATTCTAAAAATTTGAAGTGATTTTTAAATACTAAATTTTATATGTCAACCTTTAAAAAATTATATAATCGTACTTCATACGTAGGTATAACAGCACTTTGCGAAAAGAAGGACTTGTCCGACCACTGGCGGAAACTTTCGCAAAGGATATTAATTGAGAGCGGAATCAGCTATTATCTTTTCCTCAGCTTTTTTAATGTGATTCTCGGTAAAGAAATGAGCAATAATTCCCGAGATGCAGTATGCAGCAGTTATCCCGATAAAAGCACCCTGGATCTGTAGGATTTGCGCACCGAGATACGCCAGAGGAATATAGAGCACGAACATCTGAACCGTGACCAAACCCGCTGCATGAAAAGGCTTTTGTAGCACATTAAGGGAAACATTACACAAAAGCAGCACACCCTGCAAGCCATATCCAAGAGGTACAATTGAAAGATACTTTATGATAGTTTCGACAACCAAAGGATCTTTGTTGAAAATGCCAGCTACTGGTCTGGCAAAAATAAAGAGAATAATAAAGATTCCAAATCCCCAAACAAGAGAGAATAATTCAGCTAGGCGAAGTCCTCTTTTTACGCGGTCAAATAATTTTGCACCCAGGTTCTGCCCGATAAAAGGTCCGAATACAGAAGAGAGAGCACGTATAACAGCCAACGCGAAGAACTCAATTCTTGATGCAACGCCAAAACCAGCAACTGCTTTGGGACCATACACTGATATGATCCGTGTCATGACCCCAACTGAAACAGGCAGGATCATTCGAGCTCCTGCAATGGGAATACCAATAAACAGAATGGATTTCCATGATGCAAATATTTCCCTAAAAGGAGTCTTCTCAAATGTGACCATTCTATCTCTGTGAACCAGTACCCATGTAGCTGCAACAGATGCACTGAAACGTGCAATAACAGTTGAGATGGCAGCACCGCGAATTCCAAGAGCAGGGAAGGGACCCAGTCCAAAAATGAGCATTGGATCCATAATAAAATTCATGATCACTGCCACTATCATGATCGCGCTGGGTGTTTTCGTATCACCGGTTGCCCTGATCGCATTATTGCCGACCATTGGAATGAGCACGAAGAACATGCCGTAATACCAGATACCCATATATTGTTTGATGTAGGGAAGTACCTGCGTGGTTGCACCGAGAAGTTTAAAAAGCGGACTGATTGTGGAAAGCCCGATTATCACAAAAATAAATACGAGTACTATCGCGAGTAATAAACCATCTGTAGTAATTCTTCGGACTTTGTAGGTGTCGCCTTCACCAATTGCGCGGGAGATAATTGCCGAAGCACCCATTCCCACACCGAGTGCAATGCTGTTGACTACGAGTACTATTGGAAAAGTGAAACTGAGGGCTGCAAGCTGTGTGGCTCCCAATTTTCCCACAAAAAATGTGTCAACAAGGTTGAATGCAACCATGCCGAGCATACCCACTATCATCGGGGCAGTAAGCTTGATCAGGAGCTTGCCGATAGGACCATCAATAAGTTTTGCTCTGGTATTCTTCATCTATTTCAACTTTCCTGAGGAATTGAAAAAGTACGATATTTTTCGTCAAGCAAATGCGAAAAACTTGATAAGAAATGTGCAAAATAAAAATTCTAAAATTAAGAAAGAAGGTTCTATGCGAGAAATTCTGAATCCTTATAACAAGTATAATGGTTACTACTGCTTTGGGTGTGCACAAAACAATGAGCACGGACTGCAGATGACCTTTTATGAAGATGGTGATGAGATCGTGTCAAAGTGGGAGCCCAAAGATTTTTTTCAGGGCTACTTCAACGTGCTGCATGGCGGCATTCAATCCGCACTAATTGATGAGATTGGAAGCTGGGTTGTATTGATCAAGGGTAAGACAATTGGTGTAACAGGCAAGCTTGAAGTGAGATATAAAAAAACAGTGTATGTCAACAAAGGACCTATCACACTTCGGGCAAAACTTCTTAGGAAAAGACGAAATCTATTTACAGTATTTGTGCAGCTCTTCGATGCGGAAGACACGCTCTGTGCAGAAGGATATGCGACCTACTTTACCTTTTCTAAAGAGAAAGCAGAGAAGCATCTCTACTATCCTGAATATGAGGAATTTTTTAAGGATTAATCGAGTTCCTTCTCGCTGAATTTCTCAACCTGATAAATATAAATTTCAGTGTTTGGATCTTTATAGGCATCCTTTTTCAAACCTGCTTTGTGAGCGCAGAGATTTTCCAGGAATGTCACTCTATCCCATCCGGTTTCCGTGGCAACCTGTGGAAGGAATACGCCACTTTGCCAGCCCTTTTTTATCCACACGCCATCAATGCCCATACGTATCTGTTTCCAATCTGTTATCTGCTCCATGGGCGTAAGTACAGAGATCTCAATGTTGATATCTTTGAGTTCTTTCTCTTTCACTTTTGGGAAACGTGGATCTTCACACGCAGCAGAAACCGCCATTTCCGAGATAGCTTTATAAAGTGGCATCTGAGCATGCATGTGTCCGATGCATCCACGCAAGTTACCAAATTCATTCAAGGTCACGAACACAGCCCGTTCTTCAGTAAGTTTTTCATCATCCGGCTTTTCTGGCTGCATTCTCTTCCCATTTTTTAGATAATAGGTGATACTTTTACGTGCAAGATCGAGGAGATACTTTTTTTCTTCTAACGAATACACTTCCTGCTCAGTTTCTTTTTTCTGAATGCCGGATTTCGACTCCGGAAAAACGATTGAAGAATAACCAACAATATGCGACGAGTATTTATCACCGGTAATATCTGCCGAGTTTTGATACGCCAGCATGATGGGTTTGTCTGCGCCAAAGTGTTTCATGACTTTCATAAATGGGTAGATCGCATGAAATCCGCAAATCTCACACTTTCCTCTTTCAACTTCCTTTTTAAGTTCTTCAGTGTCCATACTCAGTATGATATCGATCGTATGATTATCCATATCAATAGTTTGTTTATAGGGGTGGAAATGCGCCATGTCCGAGCTGGCAACAATCACAATTTTTTTATCTGTATTTTCGAGTATGGAGATCAATGCTTCGGAAAGATCATCCAGAAGTGAATAATCTGTTGTCGCAGTCATGATGGGAACGATTTGTGCATTGGGAAGCTGGTATTGCACAAAGGGGAGCTGGATTTCAAAGCTGTTCTCTCCTCCGGTGAAAACTTGAGTAATGGACTCAAAATCAGGATTGGCAGCAAGCAATTTTTGCGTGATCTCTTTATCAACTTTTGAGGTGCTGATAGGGGATTTCACATTATCGCCATTATAGATGCTCACCTTCCCGGCGTTGTACCGATGACTGGTTGCAATGACGATGACTGTATCAAAATTTCCGTTTTTAAGCAGCGAGTAACCGTACGCCGCGATGGGACCGGAATAGACCAGCCCTGCATGAGGAGAGATGATGCCAAGGGGAATAATGTCTTTATTTTTTCCAAGTTCTACGTTATTGAAGAATTTTGTCAGCATGCTGTCGAGCTCTTTTTTGGATCCGGGGTACCATGTTCCTGCGAGCGATGGCTCGAGGGTCTCTGCCCATAAGTTGGTTGAAAAAAGCATGAAGCATAAAAATATTCCAATTTTTTCTAACATATATACCGCCTTTTCGCTATTTTTAAAAATGAGTAAAAAAAATATGCAAGAAAAAAATAAAACTCATGCTAAAATTTATCAAATAGAGGATTGTCACTCAATACAGATTATGATTCAGTGTGTTATTTTATATTTATAAGGAGTATTATTCCAGCTACTTTTTTTCCGGTTCAATAATGCACAGAACTTCACCTTTTTTCACAGAGTCACCAGCTTTGAAATTGATTGCTTTTATCACGCCGTTGCATGGTGCAGCCAAGTTATTGAACATCTTCATTGCTTCGAGCACGACTACTGTTTCTCCAGCTTTGACCTTATCTCCGACTTTTTTTCTATACTCGAAGATCATGCTGGGAATGGGTGCTTGCAATGTGCCCGATCTGTCTATTTCGGCAGTTTTCTTCTTTTCTTTCTTTAATGGACTCACTCTCATGCCGCGAGCATTTGGATCAGCAACTTCTACGTTAAAATATTCACCATCCACATACACATCAAATGAGCGCACATTGGCAGGCTTATCTTTATTTGTTTTTGCAGTGAGTTCGCCTGCAAGAGCTTTACGCAATATTTCATTTTCTTTTTCTATTTCTTCAAGTGTTTTAGGTTTTACATCGTGGGGAACCTCTTCAAGATCATATTTCCATTTCAGAAAGCGTTTGCCAGTCACTGGATATAGCGCACAGATAAGTTCATCATCCAGATTTTTTGCCAGTCCCTTTACCTCTTTTTTTACTTTGGGAAGCTCGGGTTCAAGCATATCACCAGGACGTGTCGAGATAGGAGTTTCTCCGCGGGGATATCCCTTCAGTGCTTTTTTCTGTACTTCTTTATCAATGGGAAGTGTGGTCTTTCCGTATAATCCGAAGCAGAGGTCTTTTACCTGCTCTGTTATCTGAGAATATTCGCCTTCCTCATTATCAAAGAGAACATTATTGACTGTTTGAATTCCAACGATCTGACTGGTGGGAGTGACCAAGGGAACCTGTCCGAGTTGCTTTCTCACTTTTGGCAGCGCTTCAAACACATCATCAAGTCTATCAAGGGCATCCATCTGGCGCAATTGGTTCACGAGGTTAGAAAGCATACCGCCCGGAGTCTGATGAAGGATCACATTGATATCTATGATCGCATTTTTAGTGTCATCCAGCAGATGTTTGTATTTTGGCGTGATCTTTTCCATCTCTTTATCTATCTCAGCCAACTTTTTAATGTCAAAACCCGTATCTCTGTTCGTTCCAAGAAGAGAAACAACGAGCGGTTCCACAGCAGGATGAGAAGTTCGATAGGCATAAGGCGCCATGCAGGTATCAATTATATTCACTCCTGCTTCAATGGCTTTGAAAAGTGACAGGTCACCCATCCCGGAAGTGAAGTGCGTATGAAGGTGAATTGGAATATCTATTTGAGCTTTCAACGCCTTTATGAGATTGTAAACATCGTAGGGAGAGACCAAACCAGCCATGTCTTTTATGCAGATCGTATCAGCGCCGATTTTCTCGAGTTGCTTTGCTTTCTCCAGATAATAATCCAGATTATATGTCTCGCCGCCCATGCGGGGTTCTGTAAGTGAATAGCAGATAGTTCCCTGAAAATGTTTGCCGTTCTTTTTGATTATCTTCACTGCAGTTTCGAAATTTCTGAAATCATTCAAAGCATCGAATACGCGGAAAATATCGATGCCGTTATCGCTTGCACGCTGGATGAATGCCTCTACGACATCGTCCGCATAGTTTCTGTACCCGACAATATTTTGCCCTCTGAGCAACATAGAGAAAGGAGTCTTTTTGATATATTTTTTTAGTGTTCTTATCCTCTCCCAGGGATCTTCATTTAAGAACCGGTGCATAGTATCAAATGTCGCACCGCCCCAGACTTCCATGGAATAAAATCCGATTTCATCCATCATTTCTGCGACAGGGAGCATATCTTCTGTTCTTCCGCGAGTAGCAAAAATACTCTGATGCCCATCCCGGAAACTCAGATCCTGTATCTTGATCGGGTTTTCAGCTTGTGGACGATCGGGCTCATAATTCATCTTTGTCATTTCCAAAATGCCATGTTTATCAAACTTCATTATATTACTCCGTTATGATGCAAAAGCGCAAAAGCGTTTAAGCGTAATGCGTTTATCTGTTTTTTTCTTTAAAATATTTAATAAATTTATCATTGAAAGAGATCGATCAATTTCCTGTCGCTTCCACGTTTCTACGCTTTTGCTCTTTAACGCTTTCACTCGCTACCATTTCTGTTCTCTTCTCTGCACTAATATGCGGTTCTGCATGATCAACTTTCTGCCGGCAATCACCCACTGATTAGTATTCGGTTTATTATTTTCTTCCTCCTGTTGGAGGAATTGCATAACACCTGCGATTGCAGCTCGAAGTTTTTTATTGTCATCCATATCAGTTATTATAAAGGAATATTTCCGTGTTTTTTGGGTGGGATACTTTCTTTTTTTGTATAGAGGATTTCCAGTGCATCGATGAGCCGTGCACGGGTTTCTGAAGGTTGAATAACTGCATCAATATATCCACGTTCTGCCGCAGTGTATGGGTTGTTGAAAAGTTCTTCATACTCTTCTATTTTTTTCTGTCTTGTTGCTTCGGGATCTTTTGATTCTTTGATCTCTTTTTTGTAGCTTCCCACTATATTGACCGCCCCCGGAGCTCCCATTACTGCGATTTCCGCAGAAGGCCATGCAAAAAGCGTATCCACTCCAAGATGTTGGGAACTCATCGCAATATAACCGCCACCGTAACTTTTCCTGGTAGTCACAGTAAATTTCGGAACAGTTGCTTCACAATAACTCCACAGTATTTTTGCTCCATGGCGGATGATACCTCCCCATTCCTGATCACAGCCGGGTAGATATCCGGGGACATCTACAAAAGTAATAAGTGGAATATTAAAGGCATCGCAAAAACGAATAAAACGCGCGATCTTATCTGACGCATTGATATCCAGGCATCCTGCAAGAACGAGGGGCTGATTTGCAATGATACCTACTGTTTTACCGTTCAATCGTCCGAAACCTATTACTGCGTTCTGGGCAAATAGTTCGTGAATCTCATAAAATTCTCTTTGATCGAGAATAGGATGTATAACATCCCTCATATCATATGCAGCTTTCGGATCATCAGGAATCACCGTATCCAGCTCAGGGCACAGTCTGCCCCGGTCATCACCCATATAGACCATTGGCGGATCTTCCATATTATTATTGGGGATGTAACTCAGTAATATTTTTACATGTTCTATGGCATCTTCATCGCTTTCACACGCAAAATGGGCATTTCCACTCTTTGTACTATTTGCGATTGCGCCGCCAAGATCCTCAAAAGTGGTCTCTTCTCCTGTCACAGATTTTATCACACTCGGTCCTGTGATGAACATATAGCTGCTGCCCTTTACCATGAAAACAAAATCTGTCATTGCAGGTGAATACACAGAACCACCAGCAGTTGGTCCCATAATGAGGGATATCTGAGGTATGACACCGGAAGCCCTGGAGTTGCGGAAGAAAAGATCTCCATACCCTTTTAATGAATCAATTCCTTCCTCCACGCGCGCACCACCCGAATCACTCATTCCAATGATCGGCACACCTGCTTTCATGGCAAGGTCCATTGTTTTCACGATTTTCTCGGCATGCTTCTCTCCCAGTGATCCACCACGGCAGGTAAAATCCTGGGCGTAGGCATACACCGGACGACCATTTACCAGTCCGTGACCTGTGATAACGCCATCAGTTGGGATTTCTGTGTCCGGCATATTGAAGTTCGTACAGCGGTGCTTCACCATCATGTATATTTCACGGAACGTGCCTTCATCAAATAAAAGGTCTATGCGTTCACGGGCAGTAAGCTTGTTTTTCTTATGTTGAGTTTCAACTCGGGCTTTGCCTCCCATTTCCTTTATTTTTGCTTCTTTATGTTTCAAATTCTCGATTTTTTCAGATACTTTCATGTAATCTCCAAACCTGTGAATTTATTAAACTAAATATTAAGAGATAAAAAAAATATGGTTAATAAATGTAAAGAAAAACCGAAGTAACAATGTCAAAATCGTTACAAATCATCTATAAAAAATTACCCTTTCCCAATCCTTATTTTCTTGTAATATACTTATATAT
>JAGHCS010000005.1 GCA_021160355.1 Candidatus Cloacimonadota bacterium | reverse complement strand
CTTTTGTGATCCAACCACTTTTTTGATCCCAACTTCCCGGGCTCTGGTTTCTGCGCGTGCAGTAGAAAGGTTCATGAAATTGATGCAGGCGATCAGTAGGATAAAAGCAGCAATGATAGAGAAAATTCTCACATAGATTATATCTCCATGGCCTCCAACATCTGCCACATAATGTGAATGTAAATGAATATCTGTGAGTGGCTGTAAGTTCAGTTTAACGGGATAACCGACATCGTGTTCAGCTAGATATCCTTCTATCTTTTCATCAAATTCTATCCAATCCACATTTTCTTCCAATTGGATGTAAGTATAATAGGCGTTGGAGCCCCATGCTTCCAAATCCCCACCGAATTTTTTTAATACTTCAAAAGGTACAATATAATCAAAGTCCAGATGTGAATTATCAGCTACATTTTGAAAAACTCCAGTTACATTCAGGATAGTAGCGGTGTTTACCTGAAGAGTTTTCCCAATCGGATTTTCATCACCAAAAAATTTATGAGCCATTTCTTCAGAAATAACAACATTTAAAAGGTCATTGAACATCACCTCCCGATCACCAGCGACAATCGGAAAGGTGAACATATCAAAAAAATTAGGATCTGCCAGGGTGATATTTGCTTTGAATTTCTCTTCTCCGCTACTAATATAACCAAAACCATAGGTTTGAAATCTGGTGAAGTTTACTACTTCAGGAAAATCCTGAAGCATACCAGGTCCTAAAGGCGCAGGGGTTACGGCTACCGGAAATGGTTCTCCAGATTGTTCCTGCATTTCTACAATGCGGAAAATTCTTTCGGCATTTTCATGAAAACGATCATAACCTACTTCGTGATGAACCCATAGGAAGATCAGGATACAGCACGCAAGCCCGATGGAGAGTCCAAGAATATTGATGAAGGAATGCGCTTTGTGCCGCTTGATGTTGCGTAATGCAGTGAGTATTGAATTTTTAAACATGTTTTTTCCTATTCATATTTAAGGGTTATAGAAGGATTGGTTCGCGATGCCTTGAGAGACTGGAAAAGAACTGTAAGTATCGCTATAAGGAAAGCTATTATGCCTGCCAAGATAAAGGTCAGTATTGATAATTGGGTTCTATAGGCAAAGTTAGCCAGCCAGTTTTTCAGTGCATAATACGCTATAGGCCATGCAATAATATTTGCAAGCAAGACCCATTTTGCGAAGGTCTTTGAGAGGAGTAATACAATATTTTTTGAACTGGCACCGAGTACTTTTCGTATGCCGATCTCACGGGTTCGTTGTTCTGTCGTATATGAAGCGAGTCCAAAAAGACCAAGGCATGCTATGAAGATACTCAATAGGGAAAATATGGTGAATATTGTTGCCAGCTTCTGCTCGGGAATATAGTATTCATTAATAATGTCATCGAGAAATTCATACTCAAAGGGGAACTCCGGCATGAAATCTTGCCATGTTTGCCGGACATATCCAAGGGTTTCCTGTAGGGCATCTGGCTTGAATTTGATCACAATACTCGTCTTAGGGAAATTTGTAGTGAAGATCGCAATTGGAGTAACTTTATTATGAAGAGACTCGAAATTGAAATCTTTTACTACACCGATCACTTCACCATCAAACATGGCTGTGCCATCATCCCTCAAACCAAGCATAACTTTCTTTCCGAGGGCATCATCTCCCCATCCAAGTTCTTTTGTTGCGGCTTCATTGACAATCACTGCTTTTTCCCGATCCGAAGAAAGACTGTCCGAGAAATTTCTTCCATACAGTATTTTCATGTTCATGAGATCGATGAATTGTGCGTCAGCAACAAAAAGGTTCAGGGGCTTTTCTGTCATACCTTCTTCAACTTCAAGACGCATTATGAGTTTTCCGGTATTTCTTCCGGGAACACTCGTGGTTATTGCTGTTGAGAGGATTTCCGGATGGTTTGCCATCTCATCTCTAATGGTTTCCATCTTCTGCACTGCTGAAGTATCCTGAACGGACAGAACAAGAATATTCTCCTTATCAAAGCCCAGATCTTTATTCTGTATATAATGAAGCTGTCTGGATACAGTGAGGGTGCCAATAAGCATGATGATCGTGATTGCGAACTGGATCAATACCAGGATCTTGCGGAGTGTGCCGCTGCTTTTCCCGCTTTTAATTGTCCCTTTTAAAACAGTTACCGGTTTGAATGCTGAGAGGTAAAGTGCAGGATAACTACCTGAGATGAAACCAACAATAAGTGTGGCAATAAGAATGTAGACTAACAAAAGTGGGTTTTGAATAATATCAAATGAGACCTGTACACCAGAGATCTGGCTGAATGCTGGAATGAGAAGATAGGTGGCAATAAGCGCTATGATGAGGGAGATGAAAGCCAGAAAAACCGATTCTGAAAGGAACTGACGAACGAGAAGTCCCTTCTGTGCACCAGCAACTTTGCGAATTCCCACTTCACGCGCCCGTTTTACAGAGCGTGCGGTTGCAAGATTCATGTAGTTGATGCTTGCGATGATAAGAATGAACATTGCTACGAAGATAAAGATGAACGTATAAGATGTATTTCCAGTTGGAAAATCGTATTGTAGATCACCCTGGAAATGTGTGTCTCCAATCGGCGTCAACCTGATGGTCATACTCGTATTGATGCGGTCACCGAGTTCCTTCATATACTTGTCATAGAATTGCTGGAATTTATCGAGAACCGTTTGAGGAGAAGTGTTTTTTTGAAGTTTCACATAGGAGTATACACTGATATTCCAGAAACCATTTGTTGCAGTTGAGTTATAGTTTTCTGCTCCCATGAGTTCTCGAAGAGTGGTCATGGATGTGAGCATCTCAAAGGTTACATGTGTGTTGTCAGGAAGATCCTTTATCACTCCTGTAATCCGGAAGTTCAGTCCGTTTCCTCCAATGATGGTTTCACCAATAGGATGTGTACTTCCAAATATTTTTTCCGCAAAGCTTTCGGTAAGTACAGCAGTAAAGGGCTCGGAGAGTGCAGTTGAAGGATCTCCATGCAGAAATTCATAGGTGAATAAATCAAAGACTGTCGAATCTGCAAGATAAACATTGTCTTCGTATATTTTCTTTTCTCCATAAATGAAGAGCCGATTCTGCATAAATCGCATTCTTGTAGCTTCTTCAATTTCAGGAATTTCCGCTTTCATAGTGTGCACAAGTGGAAACGCGGTCAGGGCAAACTTATCTAACTTTCCCTGAACAGTGAACATTGACTCAACTCGGTAGATGCGATCAGCATCTTTGTGGAAAGTGTCATAGGACAATTCATGCTGTACATAGAGTCCAATGAGCAAAGCACAAGTTATGCCGATCGCAAGTCCAACGATGTTGATTGCTGAATAGAATTTATTCCGAGCAATATGTCTATACGCTATCTTCAAGTAGTTCTTAAGCATCCGTTATCCTCCGAAAATATTGGTAAGAGAGTTTAGAGGAGTTTGCGAATATTTTCTGTGACGATATGTCCGTCAAAGAGCTGAATGGTTCTGTGACTATACTCAGCATCGGATGGAGAGTGTGTAACCATGATAATGGTCGTGCCTTCTTCGTTCAATTGCGAAAGAAGATCCATGACTTCTTCACCATTTGCAGAATCCAGGTTACCTGTGGGTTCGTCTGCGAGAATAAGACGGGGGTTTGTGACGACTGCGCGAGCAACTGCAACACGCTGTTGCTGTCCACCTGATAATTGCTGAGGAAAGTGACTTTTACGATGCATGATCTTCATTCGATCAAGCACTTCTTCGACTTTTTTCTTACGAATTGACGAAGACATTTTAAGATAAAGAAGGGGAAGTTCGACGTTTTCCCAGACAGTGAGTTCGTCAATCAGGTTGAAACTCTGAAATATGAACCCAATATTGCCTTTCCTAAGATTGGTGCGACCACGTTCTTTGTACCCGGCGACCTCCTCGCCCATGAATTCATATGTGCCTTCAGAAGGATTATCAAGCAATCCCAAAATATTGAGAAGCGTGGATTTTCCACACCCTGAAGGTCCCATGATGGCTACGAATTCCCCTTCTTTCACTTCAAGGTTAACCTTGTTCAGTGCTGTTGTTTCGACTTCATCAGTCCGATAGACTTTCATTAGTTCATTTGTTTTAATCATCATTACTCCTACATATAAGTTTTATTTTTTTGGTTATTATGTTTACACATTATACTGTTTTGATCAACAAAGGTTTATTGTTCACTGCTCGAATCCGTCAGCTGACGGAGAAGAGCAGTGAGAAAAGCATCAGGGCAAGACAACTTCATTTTTTAGGACATAGAGTCCCTAAGGAGTCTGTTGCTTGCCCTTTTAATCCCAATCAGTTGATTGGACTAAAGCCGATTGGCTGGAAGTCCCCGTCAATATGGAGATTGGATAAGTGCAGCCCTGATGCAAAAAATATTTAAGAGGTATTACTATGAAAAATCTACTCTTCGCCGGTATCGATGTCTCAAAGGATTCTTTCGATATTGCAGTCATCAATCAAAACAAAAAAATCATTATGCAAAACAAATTTGAAATGAACTTAAACGGTTTTAAAGAGTTGTCTAAAAAAGTAGGTAAACTAACATACGATGACATATTCTTCGTCATGGAATCAACCGGTGTTTATCACCTTAACCTGTATTTCTTCCTTATTGACAATAACCTTCAAGCTGCTGTTGTTAATCCATTATTAATTCACAACTTTGCAAAATCTTCCTCTTTGAGAAAAACTAAAACCGATAAAAAAGACGCTGAAACAATTGCTGATTTTGCCCTCGCAAATCATAAGAATATTGATTTTACCAATAAAATTGATAACAGTATCAGAAGCATCTCAAGAGAACGTGACAACCTTGCAAAAAACGTGGGAAGATTAAAAACGGAAATCAAAAATGTACTCCATGTCCTTTTCCCTGAACTGAGTAACCATACGAATGTGTTCACTAAAACAATGCTTTCTCTTCTACTTAAAGCACCAGGACGTTTTCCTATTATGAAATTGAGAACTCAACAAATCACTCGACTCTTCGATAAAACAAGAGGAAATAAAGTAAAAATAACTCCTCGTGAACTGAAAACTCTGGCTAAGAACTCTATAGGTATTAAAGATGAATCACTTGAAGCTGTCCTGATATTAAAGATCAAAAGATTGCTCTTCATCTTAGATCAAATCGATGATATAAATAATCATCTGCAATCCTTTGTTAAAGAACATCTTCAACAAGATTTTAATATCATTACTTCTGTTAACGGTATCGGTGAAACCACTGCTGAAAAATTCCTGATCGAAATTGGAGACATCGATAACTTTAAATCTCATAAACAACTCAGAGCATATATCGGCACTGATCCTTCAATAAAACAAAGTGGTTCGTCTATTCATGTAAAAGGAAAAATATCAAAAAGAGGAAATAGCTATCTGAGAAAAACTATCTGGCAGATGGCTGTCGGTGTTATCCGTTGCTGTGACTACTTCGCCGAGTACTTCCATAAGAAAATCTGTGAAGGTAAAAAGTATAAACAAGCTGTCATTGCTGTCGCTAATAAGTTGATCAAAACACTCTATGCGATGTTAAAGAACAAAACCTGCTTCAAGGTTAAAAACAATGCCAAACTAATAAATGTTATTTATAGTTGACTCCTTATCTGATTACTGCAGCCTTGCCGGTTGCTTTTTCACCGGAGCTGGATTCGATTACATAGAAGTAAACGCCGTTAGCTACTATCTTTCCTTTGTCATTTTTTCCATCCCATGCAATTGACTGTTCATCAGTTGCACTTTGAGGTACATCCTCAATGAGAGTTCTGGCCCGATTTCCGCCAATATCGTAGATTTTGATGGTTACATCTCCATCTTCTGCTAAGCTGTATCGGATAGTGCCATCCTGTTCGAGAGGATTGAATGGATTGGGATAGATGTAGATGTTGTTATCATTAAGAGAACCGCCTGTGGGGGGAGTGTCCTTAGTGGTAAAGGCAGCATAAACACCAAAATGTACGATCGGACTGGTAACTTCATTTCTTGTTGTATCAACAATACCTCCAACAATTTCCCACTTTTCGTTTTCAAATGACCAATTAAATATTCTCAATGTAGATTCAGATTGCATTTCTAAATCACTATCAGAATAGTTAAATGTTATATAAGTTTCTTCGAAATTTGAATAATCAGGATATGAATTCACTGAATAACATTTACCACCTTGTTCAGAATCATTTGATAAACCATTTCGCAATGGTGAAAATTCATTAGAAGTTATTAGTACTTTATCTATATCTTGACTCTCAAGTTGCTCTAAATTAATTAAGAAACTACCATCATTACTATAAAATTGATTAGTTTGATTTGCTAGAATATTCCCTTCAGCAAAATCATAAAAAATTGGGAATTCACTAAGAGAATCATCGACCACTTCTACCCATATAACATCCTCAATACCAATATTTTCAAAAAGTACACGATATTCACCATTCATGTCGTAATTAAAATTGTACTGTTGAATATTACCAACTGAATCAATTAAGATTAATGTAGGT
>JAGHCS010000232.1 GCA_021160355.1 Candidatus Cloacimonadota bacterium | reverse complement strand
TCTTTATTTTAAAAGGTTCAATAGGATATTTTGCCATGCTATCTCCTAAAATTAATTACTTATTAGACGAATTGTTTTCAATAAATTCAATGATTTTTTCTGATGAGGTTCCAGGAGTGAAAATTTCCTTGATGCCAATTGATTTCAAATGCGGGATATTATCTTCTGGAATCACACCACCTGCAAACACAATTATATCCTCTGCATCTTCTTTTTTGAGGATATCCATGACTTTTTTAAAAAGCACATTATGTGCACCGGATAGGATACTCATTCCGAGAAAATCCACATCCTCTTGTATAGCAGAAGCGACTATTTGTTCCGGTGTTTGACGAATGCCCGTATATATGACTTCGTAGCCGGCATCACGAAGAGCTCGAGCAACAAATTTTGCTCCTCTATCATGTCCGTCAAGACCAGGTTTTGCAATTAAAATTCTTATTTTTTTCATAGTATTTAAATCCTCTTAAAGAACTAATTGTTCGTTATATTCACCAAATTCTTCACGTAAAACATTACATATTTCACCAAGTGTTGCATAGGTTTTTACTGCTTCAAGAATTATGGGGAAAATATTCTCTTGAGTACGAGAAATATTACGCATTTTTTCAAGACTCTCATGCACTTTTTTCTCATTTCTTTCAGCTTTTGTTTTATACAATTTTTGAACTTGTAGAATTTCAACTTTCTCATCTACTCTCAATAAGTTTTTCGGTGATTCTTCTTTTGTGATGAACTTATTTACTCCAACTATTATTCGCTCATTTTTCTCAATCTGCTTCTGATATTTATATGCGCTGTTCTGTATCTGCTTCTGCACATAACCTTTTTCAATAGCTTCAACCATACCACCAAGATCATCAATGTGCTGAATATATTCCTTAGCTTGTTTTTCGATTTCATCAGTCATTTTTTCCACAAAATAAGAACCTGCAAGTGGATCGACTGTATTGGTCACACCGCTTTCAAATCCCAATATTTGCTGGGTCCGCAGGGCGATCCGTACAGATTCCTCTGTAGGCAGTGCAAGGGCTTCATCCTTAGAATTTGTATGAAGAGATTGCGTGCCGCCAAGAACGGCAGATAATGCTTGAATGGTGACCCGGACGATATTATTGTCCGGTTGTTGTGCTGTAAGTGTCGAACCACCTGTTTGTGTATGAAAACGCAACATTTGAGATTTCGGATTCTCCGCACGAAACCTTTCTTTCATGATCTGTGCCCATAATCGTCTCGCAGCACGGAATTTAGCTACTTCTTCGAAAAGGTCGTTGTGAGCATTAAAAAAGAAAGAGATGCGTGGAGCAAAGTTATCAACTTCCAGTCCTGTATCTATAGCTGCCTGCACATAAGCAATACCGTCTGCAAGTGTGAATGCAATTTCCTCTGCTGCTGTTGATCCAGCTTCTCTAATATGATAGCCGGACACTGATATCGTATTCCAATTTGGCACATATTTCGAACAGTACTCAAAAATGTTCGTGATGAGCCGCATTGAAGGTTTTGGAGGGAATATATAGGTTCCACGTGCGATATATTCTTTGAGAATATCGTTTTGGATCGTACCTTTGAGTTTATCTGGAGTAACGCCCTGTTTTTCTGCAACAGCAATGTACATCGCAAGAATTATCGCCGCAGGAGCATTTATTGTCATTGAGGTTGAAACTTTATCAAGAGGGATCCCGTCAAAAAGAATTTCCATATCTGCAAGTGAATCAATTGCAACACCGACCTTCCCCACCTCGCCAGCACTCATTGGATCATCAGAATCATATCCAATTTGCGTACACAGGTCAAAAGCAATAGATAAACCTGTCTGCCCTTGAGAAAGGAGGAATTTATAACGCTGGTTCGATTCCTCAGCAGTACCGAAACCTGCATATTGGCGCATCGTCCATAATCGTCCTCTATACATTGTGGGCTGCACACCGCGTGTAAAAGGATAGAGACCTGGATATCCAACATCTCTGTCATAATCAGTATCTTTGGTGTCTTCTGGAGTATAAAGACGTTTTACTTCTTCTGACGAGCCAGTGATAAATTCTTTCTGCCGCTCAGGATATTTCTCGGTCAGCTTCTTAACGAGATCTTCATATTTCTTTTTCATGTTCACCTCTAATTTCCATTTAAAAAAGCTATTTAACAAGGGTGCTTTAAAGGTAGTAAAGAAAATTAATGAGTTTTTGTTTAATTATTATTTTCTGTAAAAAAATATTGTTTCAAATAATTGATTCTTTCCATCACTGCGAGATTTTTCTTATAATAATTTTCAAGATTATCCAATGCAAATTGTAGATTTCTGCCTTCTTCTTTCATGATTCTCTCTTTATCTTTTATAAGATGTCGTTCTGTTTTTAGCTTTATTTTTTCTGCAAAGTTCATAAAGCAAATCATGGAATTGTACTCATCACCAAGATAATGATAAGCAATTGCAAGATTGAAATACACCTTTGGATACTCATTGTATTCTATCTCTGTCTTGTATTCATTCACAGATTGAGCCCAATCACCTACGAGAGAAAGCAAATATCCTTTCCAGAAATGGAGTTGAGGATAATAAGGAGAAATCGTATCAAGTGTATTGTAGGTTTGAAGAGCTTTTGAATGATTTTCACTTATTGTATAAAGTAGTCCTTGATGATAGAGTAGGTCAGCGTTATTGGGAATATATTTGTAGGCTATTTCAGCTTCTTGAATTGCATTTGGAAGTAGCTTGCTGTCTTTTGAATTATAAAATACTTCAGA
>JAGHCS010000211.1 GCA_021160355.1 Candidatus Cloacimonadota bacterium | reverse complement strand
AATCCTGACGACCGCCACTGATCGTATACCACGCATACCCATTTGTTACGCCATTATCCTTAAAATTCATATAGGTCGACGGTGAATATAGATGAACCGTATCTGCAAAGGCACGTGAAATATCATAGTACCAGTCATTATCCGCATGAAGCGTTGCCCAGGTATCCCACGGGTAGTTCACCACTTCAGCGCCGCCATGAAAGTTTGCAGAATGGATAAAGGAATTTGCTTCTGCGATATCCATCATTGCAATTGTTTCCGGTTGCCAGGCATTTCCATCTGGATGAGGTCCATCTTCTGGGTCAGGGAAATTCCTGTTTATATCTACATTGTTTGCATTATATCGTTGTGCGCCATACACGGTGTTATTTCCACCATGATAGGTTCCGTCCGGATTTGCCAGCGGATTTATCCATATCTCAATCTCGTTGATCATTTCTGTAACTTCCGGATCGAAGCCGTAGCCAGAAAGAAGGTAGTCGATAAGCCGCAGCATGAGCACATAGCCTGCTGTTTCATCTCCATGCATGGTTGCCGTGTACATGAATTCCGGTTCGTCTTCTTCAGTGCCGACATTGTCGGAAATAACAGCAAAAAGGAGTTGCCGCCCTTCGACAGAACTGCCAATATCCACGATTCGGCAGATAGTGGGATAGTCTGCTGCAAACTGGTACATCATTGCGATGTACTGATCATATGTTGGATAATAATCCCAGTCGCGTACTTCTCTGAGTGTCGGTGCCATGCGAGGTATTATTAAAGTGCCCGGGTGGGGAAGTTCTGTTATCTCGTATCCGATATTCTTGAGTTCGGTAAGATCGTTCAGATTACCATAGGCATACACGATGTTGCCTTTTACATTATCGATATCAACGATTCTGGTAAGCTGTTCTAGCTCGCTTCTTTCTGATATTTCAAAACTGAAATAGATTTCCTGCGCATCTCCGATTCCTGCATACAAGCTGCTTGCAACGAGAAGGATGAGCGTGACGAGAAAAATTTGTTTCATACTAAACCTTTCCTATAAAATATTAATTTCTAAATCCTAATTTCTAATGACAAATAAAATGTCAAAATTTAAATGCCAAATTATTTATTTCCTTTTGATTTTATTACAATCGATGAAAATATTAAATTTAATTCGTTCGCTTCTTTCCAAAGAATTTTTGCCTCATCTTTTAGATGCGGAACTGCTTTTGAGATCATTCTCAGCCATTGCTTGGATTCTTTAGATTCTTTTTTACAAATACTAAGTTTATGAATAAAATCTCTTTTCGATTCAGCGCAATCTGCTTCAGAATAATTTGCTCCGACACTTGTAGCAGACCTTACAACCTGGCTAATAAGTGGAAGCGTAATTGGATTTTGAGGAATTTTTTTTGCAAATTCGATAATATTTTCACCATATTTTGCAGTTCTTTCCTCTAAATCGAATTTTTTATTCGTCATTTGTGTCTTGAAATTTTATTAGAAATTTGATATTTGTAATTAGAAATTTACAGTCTGAAATTTTGCTATCTTTTTTCATATCAAATTTATTTATTTTCATACACGAGGATCTTAGGATTCTGCTCCCGCCATTTCTTGTATTCTGTTTTTATTTCGAGCTTGAAAAAATTTTCTATGTCCTCGTTCGCAAAGGTGATGATGTTCATATAATACATCTTGCCGTCTTTGCCGCGAAAGGATTTCTGAGGAAGTTCGATGATTATTTCGCCACCCTTTTTCAGGATGGTGATCTCATTGAGAAAAATACCTTCTGCGATCTCTATCACAGCTCGTGCCTGAACGATACCCGTGTTTATGTCCTTAAATTTGATATTCATATTTTACCTTATCTGTCCTATATCTAGGAGCATATTTTCAAACCACTTTTGGTGTATGTCAAAGGGTTTCCCACTGTTAATGCGTTGAAATCCGATGCACCGGAGCTCATTATTGTGATCTTCATCGAGCGCAACTACACCGCTCTGACCATTAAGTCCGCAACGTGCAGCTTTTGCGCAGGTTCTCCGAATGAGATCAAGATCTTCTTTGTTCGGAGGTGCAGAGCGTGCGAAATATCCGCTCTTCTGGACGAGCACCTTATCTGCTTTCAGCATGGTTTTGAAGCGTTTTGCAAACCACTGTCCCGGATTAAGTTCGTCAAGTCGAACATGCCCGAAGGCATCACGCATAACGGGTTCGCCTTTTGCTTCCATCTCAGACACGATCGTTTCCATTCCTGCACCCTCACTCAGAAATATATTTACTGAATCTTTGCTGTCCATGAGCTCATTCAGTCGTTCTTCCTCTTCATCAATATCGATGCCCATTTCGGGAATGTAGATCGCATCTATATCCCAGCGTTCCCGTGAAAGAAGGATGTCCGGTAAAAAACTTTTTTTCTTAAGGCGTTTTCGATACTCGCGCGCAGTCGCAGCAGTAAGCCATCCGCAGTGCCTTCCCATTACTTCATGTATGAGAAGCTGGCGTGAGCTGGTTGTGTTTTCATTGGCAACATTCTCAAAGAAAACGGCACCTTGCTCAGCAGCAGTTGCAGCACCGAGTGTTTGATGGATTGGTATCACATCATTGTCGACTGTTTTGGGGAGTCCTACTACAGTAAGATCATAGCCGTTCATTTTCAAATAGGATGCAAGCTCGGATGCCATGATATTTGTGTCGTCTCCACCTATTGTATGGAGGATCGAGACATTATCGTTCACGAGCTGTTCTGCGGCAACCTGCAGAGGATTTTGTCCTTCCTGAATATATCCTTTTTTCACGCAGTCTGCAACATTGGTGAGCTTTACCCGGCTATTACCGAGTACGCTTCCCCCGTATTTTTGGAGACATTTTGCTTTTTTTCGCACTTCGTCTGATATAATAATACTGTTACCTTCAAGCAGTCCTTTATATCCGTTCAGGTACCCAATGATCTCCATATCCGGCACGAGTTTGGTGTACTCAGTGATCAGGCATCCTGTGGCTGCGGAAAGGCAGGGGGCGATACCCCCGGATGTCAAAATTGCAATTCTGTCTTTTTTCTCGCTCATGCAACGTACTCCGTTATGACTTTTTTTAATCACCAAAACTGATGCCGACACCCCGGGCTGTATGCACAAGATTGGAGTGCACGTTCACCAGATTATACGTATTGATCGCATCTTTGATTGGGACACTTTCTATATCATTATTTTTATAGGCAACCATTTCACCAAATTTTTTATCGAGCACCATCTCGAATGCTTTCACACCGAACTGGGTTGCGAGTATCCTGTCAAAGGCACAGGGAATACCACCACGCTGTAGGTGCCCAAGGATAGTCACCCGGATATCAGCTTGTGTGCCGGCATCTTCAAGCTCCTTCTTGAGACGGATACTTGCACCACTGAGTTTGAAATTGTGGTAGCCGATCTCATTGACTTCCTGCTCGACAACAGTACCGTGTTTGGGGTATGCTCCTTCTGCGATGACAATGTTTGCAAAACCTCTTCTGTCCTCGGTGCGTGTTTCCACCAGCTCTTTTACTTTCCGGATATCATAGGGAATTTCTGGGATAAGACAAACCTCAGCTCCGCCTGCGATGGATGCATAGAGCGCTATCCATCCTGCTGCACGTCCCATGACTTCCAGTATCATAATACGATGATGACTTTCGGCAGTGGTTACGAGTTTATCCACTGCATCGGTTGCGACTTCCACTGCTGTTTGGAAACCAAATGCAAAATCTGTTGCGGAAAGATCATTGTCGATGGTTTTGGGCACGCCCACGATGTTCAGTCCCATTTCATATAATTTTTGCGAAATCGTCTGGGAACCGTCCCCGCCGATATTTATCACTGCAGTGATATTTTCTTCTTTGAGGATATCCAGCATCTCTCTTGAGCGATCTACTTCGATCCACTTCCCGTCCTGATCCTGCCGGAGCCACGCAAAGGGTCCGCCCTTGTTTGTGGTGCCGAGGATCGTGCCGCCGCGCACATGAATTCCGGCAACTGTCCGGTTGGTAAGCACACGCAGTTCGCGGGGATCTTTCAGCACACCGTTAAAGCCGTCAATGCTTCCAACGATTTCCCAGTCATCTTCCTGCGAAGCACGCTTCACGATGGCTCGAATTACTGCATTCAAGCCGGGGCAGTCACCACCGCCCGTTACCACTAAACATCTTTTTTTCATAGTCACAATATTATATATTTATTAATCACTAAAAAGTAATTAATTTATACAAACCAACGGTATAGTTTTTGTGTCAAGTTTAGGCAGTGCGGAAGAGGAAATTTAAAATTAAAAATGGAAAATTAAAATCTTTGAAATTTTAGAATAAAAATTCACAGTTTATTCTGCCCAATAACATAGTATAGCCGATCTCTGCCGATAATCTCAAATAGGAATTATTAAAAATCATAAAGCTATATCCCAATCCCATAGTAATATTTGGCATCCATCGTTTTTCCGGTTTGGGATCATCATCCAAAGGATTCTGCATTTCTGCATATTCAGCACCCACATTTGCTCGAAAGAATAGTCCTATCGCTCGTGTGTTACCAAAGTGTTCAGAAATAATGGATGCGCCATAGGATTTATGCAATTCTCTATAAAAATGATAATGAGCGGCAAGTGTAAAATCTATAATGGTTTCATCAATTAATCTGATTCTATGTGTAAAGCCAACAGCACATCCAGGTATGAGCAACGGCGTAAGCCGTAGGTAGAGAAAATTTTTCCTATACTTGATCTCAATTTTTTTATTGATTTGTGTTGTACTATTTGAAGTAATGGTGTTCTCATCAGCATGAGCATAGGCCATTACGCAGAGTAAAATCATAATGAAAAATATTTTTTTCATAACTATTCCAATTTCATTAGTCGATAAAAGCTCATCTTAGAATAAAAACTCAAGATTGATCCGTGCAAGAAAGGAAGTCCATCCAATCTCAACAGATATTCGTGCTGAGGAGGAATTATTGTTACTGAATGAATAACCAATGCCGCCGGTTATATTTGGTAAAAATTTCATTTTTTGCGGTCCGCTTTCTTCAAGGAATTCAAAAAAATCTCCATATTCCAATCCGACATTGAGCCGGTAGAAGAAACCTTTCGCCTGCCAGTTTTTAAAATGTTCGGTGACCAAAGATAGTCCATAAGATTCATGATAACCCGAGTAATAGTGAAAATTGGCTGTAATGATATAATCAATCAAGCCGACACCAAGCTTGTTATGTCTTATAACATATCCTGCTGCAATGCCGGGTATCAGGAGTGGAGTAATTCGAGCATACAAAAACGTATTTTTATCCCTAAACTCAATTTGAGAAATATCTTTTATTTCTTCTTCATGAAAGAGAATGACGAGATTTTTTCCCGGCATAAAATGCTTTTCTGTCCAGAATACCGTATAAGCATTAATGTTCTCTTGCAGACTGTCCGGTATGATCGAAAGGGAGTCTATTCGAATATTTTTAGGAAAGGTAAGTTGGAACGCTGCTTCTTCGAGGGGCTTTCCCCATGTGTTCGTGGTCGTAAAGATGTATGTTGCCTTGTTGCCAAGAAGTTGTTGACGATAGGATACCCGATAGCAGGCAGTACCTTTCTCTCCAACTTCGACATTGAAGAAAAAGCCCTTTTCTTTCATGACGGTAATCGGAGAATCCTTTTGCTGTGATGGACCTCTTACATTCGCAGAATCATAAGAACCAAGTATGCTGTCCCGCGGGATCGGGTAGAATAATGTTGCCTTTATATCATGATCAGAGGTATTTCTAAAATAGTAGTCACCGGTAACTGTGAAGAAATTCTCGTTCAGTTCAAATTGTAAGTCTTCTTTGAAGAAATCGATCTGCGCCCACAATCCTGAACAGGCAAGAAGAATTATAGTGAGAGTAAAGAGTATCTTTTTTATTATCACTCGAATATTTCTATCTCAAATACAGCATTTTCCCAGATGCCAGTGTTTTGTTTTTAATTTCCAATTGGTAGAAATACACGCCACTTGGAACTTTCGTATTGTTTTCATCAAGTCCTGACCAGGATATAGAGTTCTCGGATGGAGAAACAGGGATATCTTTGATCTTCTGTCCTTTGCTGTTGAATATCGTGATCGTCCCAACTGCGTGATGAGGTAACGAGTAGTGAATTTCGGTTTTTTCATAGAATGGGTTGGGATGGTTGGAGAGAGATAATCTGTTCTCTTGGGGATTTGGGTTAGCAGATTGGGGAACAAGTAAGAATGAAATACTGGTTATTGAATCCGGCTCGACTGTTACGTCCATCTCAACGGAAGGATATCCTACTTTATATGCAGATAACGTATAATTCATCGCATAAAGACTATCAATGTAGAAGTACCCATTCTCGTCTGTATATATTGAATAAGATATGGGGCTCGAAATACTAACCTGTACATCTCCTATCAAATTACCATCTCCATCCATCGTGAATCCCTGAATCCCCCCAAATGTTTGGACGTCGAATGGATTATACCCAAGAGATGGCAGGTTCTCTTTTGCAAGGAGGAAATATGGGTCAGCAATACGGCATAATGACTGTCCGGGATATGGTGCATTGACATGGGAGTTCGGAGTATTCCCCCAACAGATGCTGTCAAATATATATCCACCCCATATATCTCCGTAAATTGTGAGAATATCACCGTCTTTGTCGATGAAGAAATCTGTCTGCATATATGCATTGGTTACTACAAGAGTATCATTTGAGGTAAATGAAATTCCCGTATTGAAGTGTGCTGTGTCGGATTGACTCCTCAAAGTGCAGAAATCAAGAGAACCGACGCCAAGTTGTAAATAATCATAGAGTTCTATCGACCAGTCACCGTTATCATCAAAATATATTTCGCTTAAAACGATAGACTCTATTGGATTTGCATAAAGCACAAGCACACAAGAAAAAAGTATAATAACAAAAATTATAATTTTTTTCATAAACACCGCCTAAATGATTGTTATATCAGATACAACATTTTGCCCGAAGCAAGTGTCTTATCATCACTTTCCAACTGGTAAAAATACACGCCGCTTGGAACTTTCGTATTGTTTTCATCAAGTCCTGACCAGGATATTGAATTCTCGTTTGGTGAAACAGCTATTTCCCTTATCTTTTGCCCTTTGCTGTTGAATATCGTAATTGATCCCACTGAGTTATATGGCAACGAGTAGTGGATTTCGGTTTTATCATAGAAGGGATTGGGATGGTTGGATAATGAGCAGTTATGATATTGTGGTTGCGGGTCAATATCAAAATCAGGAATGAGTTCAACATACGTTGTTTCGTCAGGTTCGATAGTAACAGTCATTTCAACAATTATTGTATCGTTCAAGGTGACAGTAAGATCATAATTCATTCCATATATCCCGGATATTAAGAAGTAACCGAATTCATCGGTTATAACACTGTAACCAACAGGATAAAATGAAACCTCTGCGCCATATATAGGTATGCCGCTGCTGTAAGTAACAATTCCGTCTAAGCTTCCAAACGTTTGAACATCGAACGGATTATGTCCGAGGGATGGCTGGTTTTCTTTAACGAAGATGAAGTAATCGTCAATAGGCACACGGCATAATGATTGACCGGGATAGGGCGCATTTATAAGATTAGAATAATTACCCCAACATATCTCATCATATGTCCATCCTCCCATTATTAAATAATCACCTTCGCGATTGATTATAAGATCAGTCTGCATGTCAGCATTTGTAACTACAAGGGTATCGTTTGAGGTAAATGTTATACCATTGTTGAAAAATGCCATATTAGTTGTACTTTCAATGTAGCAATAATCAAGATTTCCTGGTGGGTATCCATAATAATCATACAATTCAATCGTCCAATCGTCGTTATCATCAAAATAGATCTCGCTAAAATATGCAGTCATGATAGGATTTGAATACAAAACGAGTGTAAAAGAGAAAAGTAAAAAAATCAAAATAAATATTTTTTTCATAAACACCGCCTATGTCGAGAGTCATTTATATCATTATAATATTTTTGTCAAATTTATTTTT
>JAGHCS010000117.1 GCA_021160355.1 Candidatus Cloacimonadota bacterium | reverse complement strand
CCTTTATTCACAGTACCTCTCGGGTTTTACTTCCAAATTTTTGGTGGTATCCCTGTAATATAAAAATCATGCATGCTATGCGAAGAAACAGTACCACTTATTGAGTTTGCTTTTGTGAAAAATAAAGAAGAATATTCAATATCCAATCCGCCGTCGCTATTGCTTTGGCGCGACAAGCACGGAATAATCAATGATCAATGGATAGAATAGACCATGATTCAGTTTTTAAACGAGATGAATTTTTCAAAGAGGAAGCACAACTCAGCGTGCAAAGATGAGCCGGGTTGAACTAACCCGAGTCGTTCACTTCACGACCGACTCGTGTAATACGCTCATATTGACAAGTTGACAAAAATTACAGCGATCATTAAAAGCATCCTAAAGGAGTCATAATGACTAAAATTACACATGTAATAAAACGAAGCGGCGCAAAGGTGCGGTTCAATCCTATCCGCATCGCAAATGCGATATATAGGGCTGCAATCGCTGTGGGGGGCAGGGATAAAAAGCAAGCAGAGCTTTTAGCCGGACAGGTTGAAGAAATCATTAAAAGTAAATTCTCAAATGATAACCCACCCCATGTTGAAGAGATTCAGGATATTGTTGAGCAGGTCCTGATCAAAAACGGGCACGACGAAGTGGCAAAGGAATACATACTTTATCGTAATGAGCAGAATCGCAAGAGGGAAGAGAGGAATCAAAAACTATCCCATCCTTCAGAGAATATCCCTTGGGCGAAGCTTTGGAAAGTACTCGATTGGGCTACCAAAAATGATCTCAACACGATTGCAAAAATGAATGCACGTATAGAAAATGGTGAGTTCCCGCATATTGTTCACGAATCTGAGAGCGCATACGAAAATGAAGTGAACATCGCATCAGAGCTTATCCTCGAACGAGAAAAAGAAGTAAAGGTTGTGATGATCAGCGGACCATCCTCTTCCGGCAAAACAACAACAACCATAAAGCTCGAGCAGCGTCTGAAAAAACACGGGCTAAGTTTTGTGACACTTAATGTTGATCACTACTTCTTCAATCTTGAAATGCATCCCAAAGATGAGTTCGGGGACTATGATTTTGAAACGCCCCAGGCACTCGATCTGCCATTGATAAACGAACATGTCAGTGCGCTCTGCAAGGGCAAGGAAGTGGTCATTCCTTTCTATGATTTTAAGACTGGCACGCGCTATTTGAACAGGACAAAGATGAAGTTGGATGACCATCAGATTCTGCTGATCGATAGCTTGCATGGGCTTTATCCTGCAATGACAAAAGATGTTTCTGATGATATAAAATTCAAGCTGTACCTTGAACCGCTTTTACAAATGAAGAATGAGAATGGTCAGTATATCCGCTGGACAGACCTGCGCCTGATCCGCAGAATGCTCAGGGACGCGACACATCGGGCATATAATCCCCAGCAAACCCTCGAGCACTGGCATTATGTGCGTAGCAGCGAATTGCGAAATATCATTCCTTACATAAACACTTCCGATTATATCATAAACAGCGCCATGCCCTATGAGATCGCTTTATATGCAGGCAGGATGCTGAAACTGTTCGAGGAGTGGGCAGAGAAATTCAAAGGTGATCCATTAAAAGAGGACGCATTCATAAGAGCGAATCGGGTTCGAGAATTTCTAAAGGAAGTAATTCCTATAGAAGATGATTCTTCGGTACCAGCACATTCCGTATTGAGGGAGTTCATTGGCGGGAGTAGTCTGAAGTATTAATGGATGGGATTCACATGTTTTCTAAATTAAATTTGACAAAAAATTTTACAAATTCATCTTTCTCTTAAATTGAAAATTTCAATTTTATTAGGAAATTTGAAAAGGGAAAATCATGGACGTTAGTGTTAAGAACAAATTCACATAGATAATCCCTCTCTAAAGTACTTCCCAGAATAGAGAGGTATTACCTGCTGAATGCAGAAATTTGAAAGAGAAATAATGGATATTGGGATTAAGACAAGAATGTATGGGAATTACTTCTTAATTGACTCCACAATGTAAGTAGGACAAGAAATTGGAGAAAAAATTATAGAGGTGAAAATGAAAAATAAGATTTTACTGATACTCATTGTATTTTTATATGGATTATGTATACAACTTAAAGCTGATGATATACGGGTAGATCCTTCAAAAATTGTTGTTCCAGGTTTATTTTATACAAACATTCAAGATGCACTGGATTGGGTAGAAATCAACCAACCAACTCTATCACATATTTATGTAAGTGCTGATACATATAATGAAAATATAATCATTCCTTCTGATCTTCATATCATTCTTGAAGGCGTAAAAGATAGTACGAGAATAAGTGGTGATGGTACAGGACAAGCAACTGTAACAATAGAAGATCCCCATATTGAATTTCAAATGTTTGGTTTTATAATTGAGTGCAACGATCTCAATCGTGGTTTTTATATTGCAAATTATAATGTAGATCCAGAATATAATGTAGACGTATATGAGAATAGAGAATCGGAGTGGGAACCAACTAACGAAAATGATGATATTTTTCATGAATTGTTATATGATATTGATATTTATGAAGGATACAAAACAGCAGGTAGTGGTGCAGGTATCCTGATTACGAATAGTTATTATTTTAAGTTCTTAAATATAGATATATCGGACTGTTCCGCAGGTATAATGAATATTAATAGTTATAGTGGTGGTGGAATATACTTTGACCAATGCTACAACATGAAAACTGAGTTAATCAATATTAACGATTGTAGTGCTTCAGGAGATGGTGGTGGAATGTGTTTTGTCGATTGTTACCAATACGAGTATAACTCATTCATAGAAGGATTTACTATTTCAAATTGCCAAGCTGGTGAATGTGGTGGTGGAATTTCTATAATTGAATCCGGTCAGATTCGATTAGCTGGAACATGGTATCCATATCCTGAAGAAAGTAGCTGTATTGATAACTGTGACGCGATTCATGGAGGGGGTATAGCAAGCTATGGATATGGTCTAAGCTATAACGACATGATACTATTTGATGTAATAATAAATGAGAATTCTGCTAATAATTATGGTGGTGGTATTTACCGTACGGAGTCATTAGAGAATAGCTGTATTGTTTTATATTTTTCTGAGATTTTATTAAACAATTCCAGTGATGGTGGTGGTATATATCTTGATGGTTCTGATGATATTTTATTTATTCTATTTGGAACAGAAATATATAATAATTCTGCAGAAAACCATGGCGGGGGTATTTATAATGTAAGTTCAACTCTTAGCAACGTGTACGAGACTCCATCACCATGCTATATATATAATAATGAAGCTTCCCAAGGAGGAGGTATTTATAGCAATGATGGAACGTTTGGATTTAAGGGAATGTCCTGGTCACAAGCATATGGATATGATGAGGATAGTAAAACGATAGAAATATATAATAACACAGCATCTGGACGTGGTGGGGGTGTAATGGCAATTGATAGTGATGGCTACATCTGGAATACAATACTTTCCGATAATACGGCGAATGATGGTGCAGGGATATATAGTATTAATACATATATTGAATTATCAAATATTGATATTTACGCAAATTCTGCAACACGATTCGGTGGTGGGTTATATTGTAATCAATCGTTTCCTGATATTGATAACACAATAATTATATATGACAATGTAGCCCAAGATGGAGCGGGAATCTTTTGTGAAGGCACTGTTTCAAATATGAAGAATGTCGTTGTACTTGCTAATTCTGCCGAACAATATGGTGGTGGTATATATAGCATGGAGAACTCTAATGTAACAATCAGCAATATAACTGTGGCTTATAACACGGCGAGCGAAGGTCCCGGAGTTTATACGGATGGGTATATATCTGTTACGAACTCTATTTTGTGGGATAATCTTTATGAAAGGATTAGTGGTGCTATAACAGCAACATACTGTAATGTAATGAATGGATGGCCTGGAAATGGTAATATAGATGGTGATCCATGTTTTACAGATATAGCAAATCTTGATTATGCATTGTTGCAGGCAAGTCCCTGTATCGATGCAGGTGATCCTAACTCTAACCTCGATCCTGACGGAACAAGAGTTGATATGGGACCATTTACTGCTACTTCCGAAACCTACGAATTTAGCAGTGAAGAAGTAAATTGGTGCTCTTTCCCGGCTCTCAATCCGAATAACATCGATGCATACGATTTTTTTGAAGATTTAATCAATAACGAGACATTGATTCAAGTTATTTTATGTGAAGGGAAATATCTTAGATATGACTCACAATCTGGAGAATGGATTAATACAATAGGAGATATACGAACCGTAGATGGGTATCGTGTAGAGATGTATGAAGCCGATGCTATTTCTTTATATGGATATAAGGTATCTCCAGAGACACAGATCGATCTAATCGTTGAGGAAGATAAAGCACCGGAGTTTTATCCCGTGGGCTATCATAATTGGATAGGATATTTTCTTCCTTATAGCCAATCACCCCAGGATGCCTTTGCTCATGTGTGGGACAATCTTACCTTTATTAAAGCTGATGATTATACCTTGCGAAGAAAATGGAATAGCGATGAATGGTGGGGAGCAATTAGTGGTCCTGTATCAGTTGATTATGGCAAGAGTTACGCTGTTGGTGTACTCGAAGATTGTAGCTTTATTTGGAATCAAAGCCCTTTTCATATAGAAGAATATAATAAAACAGAGACAGTATTATTTACGTATGAAGAAACTATGGACTATATGCCGATTTTTGTAGACAGCACAGAAATCCTTAATGGTATAGATGAAGTGGGTGTATTCCTTGATAACGAATGTATTGGAGCAAGTGTTGTTGAAGGATATCCTGTATTTATTCCAGCTTATGTCGATGGTGATACTACACTTACAAAAGACTGCAATGAACTTACATTCCAGGTAGCACATTACGATAAAGGTGGTAGAAGTAATATTTCTGTTTTTCTCTATAATGAAGCTCAAAATATGTATACGGAAGAACCTGTTGTACTTAACAAGAACAGTTATGTAATCGTGAGATTGGGATCAGCTGAGAATACAAATTCTGTAGTTGGATTTGAACTTTATCAAAATTACCCTAATCCAGTCATCGGGAAAACTACTATCTCGTTTACACTTCCTGAAAACTATGAGAATGCGGAAATCAAGATCTACAATATCAAGGGGCAATTAGTTAAAAAATTAGGATTTAATGAAGCTAATGTAGAATTTAATGCAGTGTGGGATTGTACCAATAATCATAATAAACCGGTTTCAAACGGCATCTATTTCTACAAGGTTACGTCTGGTAAATACTCAGATCTGAAAAAGATGATAATAATGAAATAGTAATTAATTACGGAGTGCATCGTCTGTATTAATCATTAAACGCAGATATAGTCTTTGCACTCCGAATTTTACGTTGAATAAATCTAATGAAAAAAAATATTATAATCTTTGGACTCATGTTATTATCTTCCCTGTCATTGCTTTATTCCGCCACAATAATCGTCGATATCAACGGTACAGGCAATTACACATCCATACAACAAGGAATCAATAATTCAGTAAACGGAGATACAGTTTTAGTCTATCCCGGAACATACTTTGAGAACATAAATTATAATGGGAAAAATATTACTGTTTCGAGCTTATACCTTACAACACATGCAGATTCATTCATTAATAAAACCATAATAGATGGAAACCAGAATGGAAGTGTGGTGACATTCAGTAATGGAGAAGATAGTACAGCTGTTATATATGGCCTTACAATAGTAAATGGTACTGGTACTATTGATTTTATGCAGGAATTATTAGGGGGTGGAATATTTTGTAAAAATGCTAGCCCTCTAATAAATTTCTGTATAATTTACAATAATTCATCTTATAAAGGAGGAGGTATTTATTTCAGACTTTCGAATAGTTCTTTATGTAATACTATAATCAAAAATAATAATGGTGGAGGTGTTTTTTGTAGAAGAGATAGTTTCATTGAATTATGTAATAATACAATAATACATAATCATTCATATTATGGAGGAGGAGGTATTACGTTTGAATCAGGTTCTAGTGCAATATTTGATGAGTTGCAGCGATGCAATATCTATTGTAACTTTGCTGGGCATTCAAATGATATTTATGCATCCTCTGACTGTATTTTGAGTGAAATAATATTAGATACTGCTACTGTTTTAAATAATACCAAAGATTTTATTTATTGTAATAATTCACAACAGCCCTCAATTGACATCTTACATTCAAAAATCACCCCTGTAAACCGTGATTTATATGTATCCGCGGATGGAGATGATAATAACAGTGGTTTAACACAAGATGATCCATTAAGAACAATTTCATGGGCATTGTTTAAAGTAGCTTCAGATAGCACTCATCCAAATGCAATACATTTGGAAAATGGTATTTATTCTGATGAATTAACAGAAGAGAAATTTCCGTTAAATATGCGCAGTTATGTATCATTAATTGGAGAATCAGAAGGAGGTTCCATACTTGATGGGAATGCATCTACAGGTTTAATTACTTGTATTTTTTCTGATAATAATCTAAAAATATCCAAACTTGTTTTGACAAATGGGAAACAACAATCTGGTTCGATGTATATTTCAAACAATTGCTTTCGAATTGTTACAGAAAATGTCATTATTAAAAACAATATTACTGATTATGGAGGTGGTATTTACTGCTTCGATAGTTATTTTACATATTTTTATAATTTAAACATTTGTGATAATTATTCAAACTTTGGCGGCGGAGCTTATTTCAATAATAGTGATCCAATTTTGTTTAATTGTAATATCTCAAATAATACTGGACTTGATCCATATAGTGGCACTGGGGGATTAGTATGTCTTGATACAAGGTTAGTGAATTGCAGTTTATATAATAATAATGGTCAACAGTATGGTGCAATTAATTTTATTGGTGGAACTAATTATTTAATTAATAGTACAATTAGTGAGCATAGTAATCCTCAAGGAGCTATTCATGTAAGTGACAATCAATTTTTAGAATTAATAAATTGTATATTATGGAATGACGGAAATGAGATATACTATGGGTCAGGAGGGCAGAGTTATGTAGAATTATCATACACAGATATCATGAATGGAGAAAATGGTATTCATACAAATGGGAACGGTACATATAATTGGGGAGACGGCAATATAGACGAAGACCCATTATTCGTCGGGGGAGATCCCTTCAGTTATGAGTTAACGAAATACTCACCCTGCATCGATGCAGGCACACCGGATACAACAGGGCTGCATCTTCCTGCCACGGATTTAGCGGGGAATCCGAGAATATATAATGGT